>JAZOAC010000033.1:0-14876 GCA_045595285.1 Kiritimatiellia bacterium
TTCGTGTCCTCCAAATTTCGTCTTAGACTTCCTTCATCCACATCCTCACGGACATAAACTTGTCTTCGACTATCTGATTCCCCCTAACTGGCTCACTGGAGACTTACACTCCAGATGTTGTGTCATGTCCTGCGTACCAAAGAGAAAGAGAACCCCACGCGTTAAAGCATGGGGTTCTCTTTTTGCCTTGTCTCAGACTATCAGAGCACGGGGAGAGCGGCGAGCTCGGTTCGGCATGCGTGTCAAGACGCCACCAGTTGCCAGTCGGGAGCAAGCCAGCCTGAACGCTGAACGGACAAAGAATCACCTTGCGGCTAACATACGTACAAGTCTGAACGATGAACAGAGAACTGCCGAACAAAAGGAAAATGAACAGAGAACCTACCAACCACCAACTGACTACCAACTAACTACTGACTAACTAACTACTAACGAACCACCTACCAACTAACCAAAAGAAAAAAGAGGAGGGGCGGCGTTTCCGCCGTCCCTCCCGTCGGCAGGGCGCTCAGCCTCTGACCGCCGCCTCTCCGCTTAGTCGTGCATTTCCCTGACGAAATGCGGCAAACGTGACAGCGGCGTGGACACCTCGATTTCGCATGGGCCTGACACGAACTTGCCGTCGTCCGCGCGCCATTTGCCCGGTGGCACGGAGACGCGGCGGGATTTCGCGCCTTTCTCCATGACGGGTGCGACCATCAGGAAGTCACCCATCAGGAACTGGTCGCGTATCTCCGCATAGCCCATGCGCGGATAGGCGTATTCCATCGAGCGCATCATCGGCTCGCCCGTCTCACCGGAACGCCGCGCAAGCTCCACGAACTTCGGCGCAAACCGCTGCCGTATCGCCACGAGATCGCGAATGATGCGCTGTCCGTCTGGATCGTCCTTCATGAGCCGCCACGGCGACACCGAGAACTGCATCATCGGGCATAACGCGTGAACCTGTGCGCTGCGGATGAACAGCTCCTTGTCGTACGGCGTCTTGGAGCCGGGCAAATAGGCCGTCCACGACCCGCCGCCTATCATGTCAGGACAGATGAACGGATAGCCAAGGAGCCCTGCTGCAAGCATGTCGGGGACAAGTCGCTGCACCTCCGGCCATGTATTCCCCTTGTCTGGCAAGCGAACCATGACAGGCCGCCCGGCCATGCCCCATACGCAACGATGCTCGCTCGTCGGATATTCTTCGCCATATTTCGCATACGCATGATTCTGCTGTGCGCCGGTCGCGCCTGCCACATAGACGATTCTGTTCTTGGGCGGATAGTACTGAAACTGTCCGCCATCGAACTTGAAGCCGTCCACGCCATAGTCGCTGCGCAGACGGTCGAGCTGCGCGCGAAACCATTTGTCGCCGACAGGATCGGTGAGGTCGAGAAGCGCCGAATAGCCGTTCCACCAACTGATGTGAACTGGTGCACCCGTATTCGCGTCAAGGATGAACCCGCCCTTCCCCGGCGGGTAGGTGCGACCGTGGTGCGTGAGGTCGCGGTATGGCTGGGAATCAAGCGAAACGAACGGTATCACCCAAAGCAGCACCTTGAACCCCATCGCATGAAGTTTGTCGCACATGCCCTTCGGATCGGCGAACTTGCGCGGGTCGAACTCCCAAATCCCGTAGTTGTACTGCCAGGTGTCGTCGATCATGAGAACGCCCGGCGGAAGTCCGTGGTCGAGCATCGACTGAGCGTAGTCAATAATGCCCTTTTCGTTTTGGTTGTACGTCAGCTCCATCCACGTGTTGTACTGCGGCGCGGAGAAGAAGAGCGGATCGGGCATCTTGCCGGACGGCGGAAAATACCGCGACTGCGCGTGTCGGTAGGCGTCGCGCAGGTTGTCTCCGCCATGCTCAAGCGATACGTCCGCGACATCTGACTCCATGCGTATCTCGCCGCTGTCGATGGAAACCCGCGTCTGCTCCGGGCACCAGACGACGCGCCCCTGGTCGGAGAGAAGAAGCGACGCGGGCTGTCCGCCGTAGTTCAACGCGAAGAGGTCAGCCTTGAACTCGCGCGTCTCGGCGGTGAAAGGCATGTTCGTCCCGAAGCTGCCGCACACGCCCCACCAGTGCTCGCCCGGCAGCATCTTGACCATGCGGGCTTCCGCAAAGGCAGAAAATCCGCCCAGCGCCACGAGCAATAATGTGATTTTCTTCATCCGCCCATCCTTTCAAACGGTGCAGGGATTACCCCATACGATCTTTGACGATATGTCATACCATGGTCAGCCTACGTACATGCCGGCCTTTTCGAGAGCGGTGCGCAACTCCAAATAAGGAAGATTGCGAGGCGCGACACCCTTCCCTGCACACAGCGCCGCCGCCGTGCCCGCCGCCTGCCCCGTCACGAAGCACGGACAGATCAGCCGGAACGTATCCACCGAATCCGGCGCGCCAAGACAACGCCCTGCAGCAATGATGTTCTCGCCCTTTTTAGGCACGAGCGAACGATACGAGACCGGCATCGCGGGATGCTTGGGCCCGTCTGCGCCAAACCAGCCGACAACCTCCTTCGCGTTCCCTCCCGCCCCCTGCGCCTCGCGCGTGTGGATGAACTCCGCATCGAGAAGCCGCGTGACGCGCGGACCTATCTGCGAACAGGTGTTGGCTATATACACCTGTTCCCATCCCGGCGTTTTCTGCATCTCCGCGACATGCTCCCACCAATACTTGCGGTGCATGACTTCGGCCTTGGAGAGATCCCGCACGGAAAGGCCGTCGCCCTGCGGCCCGAGCCTCCCGCCCCACCATGTCGACGGATTCGCCTCGTTGCCGCGCATCGGCCATGGTTTATCCAGTCCATACACATCCTTCTCCCCAACCCTGTATGGAGCCTTCGCCGTGACGCGATCCATGTTGCCAAGCCGCGCGACGAAACCGATGCCATGGGTAATCTGTCGATATCCGCAACCGGCGGCGAAGAAGATGTCGCCGTCGCCCGTTGCATCGACCACCTGCTTCGCAAGGATCGCCTGCGGGCCCTGCTTGGACTGGAACACGACGCCAAGCACCCTGTCGCCGTCCTGTATCACATCGACGCCCCACGAATGGAAGAACATCTCGACACCCGATTCAGCTACCATCGTGTCCATCAAGTACTTCGCCGCCTCGGGATCGACGGTCGGCTGCCAGTGCGCCGCCTCGATGCCACGCGGAGGCCGCTTCGCGGACTTCGGGCCGAGCGCGACGGCCCGCTCCATGAACTCGCCGCAAATGCCGCGCGTGACAAGCGTCCATTTGCCGTTCGCCTCCCTGCGCGATGTGGCGAGCATTAAAAGCACCATTCCGTTCGTGAAGAGCCCCCCAAGGGAACCATAGCGCTCCACAAGCGCGACCTTCACCCCCTGCCGCGCGACGGCGACTGCGGCGGCGAAACCAGCAGGCCCTCCGCCCACCACGACCACGTCCGTTTCGTGGAAGACGGGAATCTCGCACGCCGGACGGATGATCTTGCCGTCTTTCATGTAGCAGCTGGGACCGTCCTCAATGGTGTGCGGGATGGGGAATATCCGCTGACCGAACCAGACATTGTCCGGATCGCCCACGGAGCCGGGCGGCAAGGTCTTGTTTGTCGCGACATATTCGTCCGTCAGCGCCGCGCCGGATACGCCGGCCACGCCGAGCAGTCCAAGTTTCTTCAGGAACTCGCGCTTACTTATCTGCATTCTCTACTCCTTTTCGCAATCCAGATGGAAGACACCCAACGGCAGATTCACTTCGTTATAGATAAAACCAGTCCACGGCGTGGGCGCGAGGGTCTGTCCCCACAAGATTCCATCTCCTTGATTCTTGCGTCCCACTCGGCCTGATGCGCACGCTGGAACGCGGGGGCATAGCCAGAGGAGTGGAGCGCGGGACGGAATTTCGCTGTGGCATTCGAGAAATCAACCGTCACGGCGGCGGATGCCGCGAGTGTGGCTACGGACACGACTATGAATATTACTTTATTTTTCATGGCGTTCCTTTGCTTTTTGAATGCTGGTTTGCTGTTACGCAAAGATTTTCAGGATTCAACGGTCAAACATGCATCAGAAACACCAACTTTGGCCGTTGAACTTCGGTCCGCGCTCACCTGAACGAAATGGTTAGGCCCTGTGGCGTGTGAGTGCAGAGAAAACCATCTGCAATATAAAGCCGCGTCCCTTGCGAAACAATTCCATTAATCGTCACACGCCAAGAGGAAAGATTCTCGACATCTATTACATCAAGAACGGACACAGATGTCTTGTAATGCCTACGCAGATTGCCAGACAGGCCTGTGATATTAAGCGTACCATTCACAGCAGGACGGAACTTCTTTATCGTACCACCGCCGGATGGTACATTGAACACAATCTTCTCGATCCTTATATTTTCGGCAGGTACACAACTCAAGTCAAGGACAGCCCCCTCGTCAACCTGCAGATCTCCTTCGCAACGAAATGCGTTACTGTCCGCAAGGCACCGCCAAGCGAACGGTTCACCATTGTTGTACGTACCATATCCCTCTTGGGTGTTATCTGGGGAACTTGCATGCGAGAAGGTATAAATGTCGGATCTCGTCCGTTCATCAACTGTTCTCCACATGCTACCGTCAGGACTTGCCTGAACTTCCCATACGTTGAGATCATCTACTGTCCAGTCGTTGGCCAAAACATAGCCGATGAGAGGCGTCACAGCCTCATCGCGCAGACGGACAGTCAATGTTACCCACGTATTGGGATTGGAAAGGGACAAACCCTTGTTTTCATTGATGATCACCCCTCCCCACTCAGCACGAGCAGAAAGGCCATCCTTTGAATACACGCAATTTCCGTTGCTGCGGGTTTCCTCCACGAAAACTATCCCAGCGGGACTTGAATACATGTATTGCCCGGCAGCAAGATCCGATGCGGAAGACGCTGTTTCGTTCAGTGCGTATTTCGGCGTTTCAGACCCCTGTACGCCAAACTCCCTTGCGCCGTTGTGCGACTGAAGGAAGAGGTGATTAAGTGCAAACGACTTCCTGTTCGCACTCTCCTTGAATATGAATCTGTAGTACCTGTCCGTAAGTCCTACGGTGTAGAAATCGACACGATTCGTAATCCCAGCCCCTCCGCAGAGTCGAATCGATGCCCCTGCCGCAATCGAAACATTCGTGGAGGAGAGACAACCTCGTTCAATGTCAAGGGCACCATTCTCGACCGAAACATTTGCAATCTGCGACTTTCTCGGACGCCACGAACGTTCACTGTCAAGAATCCAACCTGATTCATTCGCTATACGTGCAGTGCCACCATGTACCGTCAAGAATCCGGTCTGCCACAAATTCGACAAAGTCAGCGCTCCGTCCAGTACACCCCATCCTGCAACAGAAGGCACCGTGTCAGCCACCAGTGCGCCGGAACCGTTCTTCTGCATCGTGATGTTGGAGGATGCGTTTGCGGCAAAAGTCGCAGTAACCAATCCGCTCAGAACGGCGTTTGTCTCGACATTGAGTCGAAGTGCCGCCATTGCGGCAACCGAATTTGTTACTATATTTTTATCCCCATAAGTACCCTCCCTCAAAAGTCCGTTGACCGTAACCGTCTTGCCGTTCAAATCCAGTATGGTCTGGGCGCTCGACCCGACAGAATCAGGATTGGAAAAAACAACAGGCCCTGTCTGCATGCCGTACGGAAGGATATTGTCCGTCCCAATCTTCCAAGTTCCAATTCCCCTGAAACAGGTACGGCCACTATGCCCCCAGACAATCTCTCCGTTGTAGTCTTTTGAAAGCGTAATCGTACGAAGCGAGGCATGCCCATGATGCATTATGAAATCTCCTGCGCCTTTCGTTTCAAGCGTACCAGCCCCCTTGAAAAGCCCATAGTTCTGGGCACCACTCCGCAAATAAATTGGATGGCCGCCTATGCTCTCAAGGATGATCCGTGCGTTGTTGGAAACCTTAAACCGGTATCTATCACTTTCAGTACTGGTGTCGTTGTGTACCCAAATAAGCCCACCTTCAAACAGAACACGGGCCGCAACATCACCGCTTCTGTTATGGATCCATCTAAAAGACGCTGTACCTTTGTCCAGAAGTCGAGCTATATCCATTACGCCATTGTCAGCAACCACATCGCCCATAACCTCCACCTGTGAGTAATATCCCGCAGTTGCTAGTCCGGCCACGTAGATATTACCTATTGGCAAATTTGCCGTAGCCCACGACGTATACGATGGTTCCGTCGGCGACGAAAGCACAAAAGTACCGCCTCTACCCTTGAACCTTAAGGAATTGCTTGCGTACACCACCCATTTGGCACCATTCGTAATGGCAATAGTTACCGGAACTGTGGCATATTCACCTATTGTGATGGTCGAACTGTTCGTCAATCCACAATTCATGCCATCTAGTGTAAGATCGCCGTTTACGGAAACCGTCCTATAGTAAATAGCGGATTCAGCCGCAGACATGACCTTTGGCGAACCTGCACCTACCGTGAAGTCTGCCGCATTGGAAATTACGGCAATAGGCATGGCAACTACCATCCATAGCCAACACATTGATCTGTTTTTCATTTTCTTTTCCGTGTTTTGTTTCAGTTTCGTTTACAACAGTCCTCGAAGATCTGTGAACAGAGCCGTAATCTCGTGAATTTCATTAGTGGATTCGAGGCCGGCGGTCATGGCGCAGCTGTTGGTGTATTCGTTCGCCGTATCCGTCACGTCAAACACGAACTTCGAGCCGGAAACCGGCACGATGCGGTTGAAGCCCTTGATCGCGTTGAACGATGCGGACGGCACAGTGATGTGGTACTCGCAGTTCTGCACCGTCACGGTGTCGCATGAACCGGGAACCACCGCCAGAACGGCAGAGGATTCGGTGCGGTAGTTGTTCGGGTCGCTCTAGTCGGCATTCGCATCCGTGGCCACGAACGTGAACGATCCGCCCGCCGACGCGCAGGCGATCATCGCAACAAGACCAGCAACGCAACTTTTCATGTCACATCTCCTTTTCATTTCATCAGAAACTTACGAACGAAAATCCAATGGCCGGCAGGTCAAACGTCAGTGTCCCCGCGGTCACGGATGGCGACGCGCCGATCTCGGCCTTGACCGACTTGACTTCGGCCCCGCCGGGAACCACGTCGGCCTTGACGGGCGACGTCAGCGTGTTGACGGCCAGCAGATAGCGCTTGGCGCCCACGCGCCAGCTGCGCACGCTTACGCCCTTTGCCGTCGTGGTGGGCTGCTCGACAGGCTCCACGGAAAGGAACACGTCCGAATAGCGGGCAATGTCGCTCACGGTCTCGCGTATGTAGGCGAGCGTCGCTTCGTAGCCCTCCTTCGGGAAGTCCTTCGGCAGATCCTTGACGAACCAGTCGAAGTCGTACCAGATGAGCCCCGTCACGCCCACGGCGATCGGCTGCCACGCCATGGACATGAACTCCTCGCGCGTGGGGAAGCGGTGCTCCGCCATGCCACGGCGGAAGTTCCGCCGATGCCAATGCCAGTCGAACGCCTGGGGCACCTGCCAGATCGGGCGCATGCCAAACGTCCTTTCGCGCGTCGTCAGCGGGTAGCTGGTGCAGGTCTCGATCGGCCTCGGGTTGCAGATCGGATAGGGATCGGTGCCGATCACGTCGAAGCTGGCGAGCAGGTCGCGCGCATCCAGCGGCTTGTCCAGCACGGTGAACGTGGGGCGGTCGGGATCGGCGGCATGGATCATCAGCTTCAGCTGCGCCTGGCGCTTCGCGAAGCCGATCGGTATTTCGTCTGCCGTGTACCATGCGATGATGGCCGGGTCGTCTTTCCAGCGCGCGAGGGCGCGCGACACGGGCCCCGTGGTGCTGCCGGTACCGATGATCACCTTCATCCCATGCTTCTTCGCGCGTTCGACGGCGGCGGGATCGCTCACGAGCGTGCAGTTGAATTTGAACGTCGCATACAGGTCGGTCTGCGCCTCGTTCTTGCCGCACCCATAGCAGCCGAGCGGGAAGAACGGCTTGCCATCAATGGTCATGCGCTGGTGGCTGTCGAAGCGGACGCGGCGCGGTGGCAGCGCGGCGGTGCGCGTGAAGGGGAGCTCGGCACTGTCCAGCTCCCGGCCGGCGGCATCGGTCAAGATCGCCTTTACGGGATGGCGCCCCTCCGCCATGTCGGCCACGGGGATTGTCGCCGTGAAGGACATCTCGTCCAGATCCTGCGCCTTGACGCGCCGTTCCTTGCCGTCCTTCCCCGTGTAGGCGAAGAACGCCTGGCGGGAGGCGAGCGGATGCACGGCGGGGTCGATGCCGTAGTAGGCGGCAAACTTCACCGTGCCGTCAACGGCCTCGTCACGGTAGGCCGATGACTGAAGGTAGCGGATGACCGTCTTGCCGCCAGCGGTGATTTTCAGATCGTCGAAGTACATCTTGCCGGTCGTGCGCCCCATCACGGCCACTTCCAAGAGCCCCTTGCCTGCTCCCGGCGGCATCGGCGGCGTGCAGCCCGAAATCTCCGCCCATTTGCGCCCGCGCCTCCAGCCGTTGTTCACGATGGGCATGCCGTTGAGCGTGAAAGCCTTGCGCTTCCCGTTCCCCATCACGCACGAGATGCGCACGTACACGCGCCCGACGATGTTCTCCGCCGAACGGGCCGTTATCCTGTAGCTGTACTCCCTGCCGCACTCGACCGGGAACGTGTAGCCAAACGTCTCCCATGGCTCCACCGGCTCGGTGCCTTCCCACATCAGCGCCCGGCTGCCGTTCACGCCTTCGCCCGCCGCAAACGAGAACCGTTTCGAACTCGCCGTCCACACGGCATCGTTGGCACCCTCGAAATCGTCTTGAAACACCACACTGTCAACTTTCGCACTATTTGGCGGCGACGTATCAAACGGCTTTCCGTTCTGTGCGCTTCCAGTAGCCGAAAGATAATAGGGGCCTGCTGCGATTGACGCAAGCGACACGGTTGTCATTGCCACTATTGCCAATTCTTTCAAGGTTTTCGCTGCCATTGTCATTCCCTTTTTTGTGTTGTTGTGTGAGGTTAGAACCAGATTGAAAACCATGTGAAGTTGTCACCAATGCGGGCATCTGCCGCAGATTGATAGTCACAGGCCTTCGCCGTAATGTCCGGTGCGCCATCCTTGACGAGCCGCACGTCCCACGCCGCCATTACGCGGTCGGACGCGATGCGCGTAAGGACTGGGCGATAGCCCTTCCCGATGACCGTGGATGCGTTTTCAAGCTGTTCGGTCGTCATGCCAAGACGGCGGGACTTCGCCAAGAGCAGCGGCCCGTTCCAGAGCGCAACCGCAGGCGTCTTGCGATACTGCCGACGGACATCCAATCCCACATCCTTCTGCCATGCGAGCACATGGCGATTCTCAACCCACTTGTCCGTAGCTTCAAGGCCGGACGCATCTTGCGGATTTGCCACCTGCGCGGAAGCGACAAGACGCGGGTTCATGTCGAAAGAGAGTTCGTACGTGCCGTCCTTCTCCGCCACGTCCATGCGCGGACACCACGACGGCTTGCGGAACACAACTTTCTTCGAAGCATCCGAGACGGACACCTTCACTTTCCCTTCCACGGGATAGCCGCCGCATATCGTGAACTTCACGCCATCCAAGGTGACGGTCGCGTCCTGATACTGGTTCACGTGGAAAACGCCAGCCTTGTCCACCGTGACAACCGTAGAGGCAAAATCCATGAACGAGCGCGGGACGTTGTTCACGCAGCAATGGCTGTAGGCGTAGCCGCACTGCAGCTGATGTTCGTGCCGTGCCAACGCCCGGACGGCGAACGAGCCGAACAAACCATCGCGATCCACACCGGCGAAGAAGTTGTTGTACCAGCACTTCTCCACGGAATCGAGATACCGGTCCTCGCCCGTAATGAGAAACAGGTCGATGTTCAGACGCATCCAATGGATGGCGTCGCAAATTTCCGACGCGCCGTTCGGGCGTGACGCCGCACCGACGAACTTGTCAACGAATCCAACGCCGCCCAGCGGATTGGATTCATACTTGTCGAGAAGGTCGCGTATCTTTGCGACCGTGTCAAGGCAGCGGCGCTCGCCTGTCACGCGATAGTATTCGAGAAGTCCGTCTAGACAACTCATCATCTCGTAGCTCTTCGCCCACTTGTGCGGTTCGGGGTACCATGTGTGCAGGGCCTTGCCGGTTTGCGCGTTGCGGAAGAAGTTCGGCAGAGCTCCGTCTTCGCGATCCCAATACGGCAACATCTCGGAAGCGAAGTCGAGATACTTCCTGTCGCCGGTCTCCTCGTAGATCATCAAGAGCGGCTTCAGGATGGACATGGGCGGCATCCCCTTCATCACCGCAGCCCCCATGTCGCACATTGGAATGCCGCTGCGGCGCACGATGTCGATCCAGTTGTCCATCTGCGCCAGCACGGAAGAGAGGATCGCCTTGTCGCCCGTCGCCTTATACGCCATGAACATCCCCCAGATGCAGTACTTGCGGTTCCAGAGGTTCCAATTGGGATACCATCCAAACTTCTTCAGGCAGGCGTCGCGGTCGCGTATGTGGATGAAGTCCTTGTCGGCATAGCTGCCGAGATAGCCGTCCGCATCCTGATATTTAATGAGGCGATGGCATTCTTCGCGCACGAAGGAAAGAAACGCCTTGTCCTGGAGATAGTCGGCGACGCGCGCGGAGGACAGCATCTCCTTGCCCCAGAATTCGCCGCGCCAGAGTCCGCCGACCTTCGCCTCGTCGTCGTCACGGAACTCGAACGCCTGCCGCGCCTCGTCGAACACCTGATTGCGCATGAACGGATCGACAAGGCGACGCGCGATGAAGCGATCCATCTTCGCGCCGAGCCAACCCTCAAGACGCACGTCCTTAAGCGCGGGACCGCGCATCGCGTCCGCAACGGCAACGGGAGGGCGAGCGTCCATGCGAACCGCGAGTGCGAATACCGCAGCCAAAAGCGCGAAAACAACCTGATGAGTCTCTTTCATGGCGCGCATTATAACATCACACGCCAAAGGAAACAAGAAAATTACAGGTATCTTATGGCAATACTTTTGGTACTTTTCAGGCAAGGCGCATTTGAAGAGCGGCAATATGTCTGCCGTTGAATGCCGAATAAGGATAGCACGAAACTACAGAAGAGGCGCCATATAAAGAGGCAAGTATGTCACTCCACTTGTGACAATGAGATCTTTGGGATGCAACACATACGGCACATGGAGATACTGCCTGTATTTCTTCATGAACTTGTCTAACGATGCATGGTCGTAACGTTTTGACGACTTGACTTCTACGGGTGATATGTTCTTGCGCCTGGTCAAAGACGACTTGGCGATAAGGAAGTCTATCTCCATGCGCTCCGCCCTGTTGGACGCATCCGCCTTTGAAAAGAAGAACAGCTCATGCCCTGCCGCGCGGAGCATCTGTGCGACAACATTCTCGACAAGCATGCCCTTGTTGACCTCAAGCGCATCCAACAGCAGTCGTCGATGGATCTGTTCGGCAACAAGTTCCCGCTCCGAGAAAGCCTGACTGACAAGAAGCCCCGTGTCACAAAGATAGCATTTAAAAGTGTTTCTTTCAGCATTGAGATTCAATCCAAGATTGGGTTCTGTGGAATTGACACAGACATTCGCCACCATGCTTTCCTTTAAATAGGAAAAAGCATCTTCATAGTCACGATAGCGAGCATAAGGCGAAAGTTCCGAAAGCCGGTATCGTTTCTCATGCCGCGAGAGCTGTGCAGGGATCGCGTCAAACGCCCGCTTCACCTTTGCTGCGGAACGACCGCAATGCTTGTCTATGTCTTCACGGTAGAGCTTGAGTATCTTGCGTTTGATTCGGTCGGTCGCGCCAAGGTCATTCGTCAACACAAACTCCGCCACGGATTGCGGCATTCCACCAACCGCCATGTATTCTCGGAATGCATCCATCGCCCTACGATGCAGCAGCCGCCCCAGCGGTTCCATGCGTTCGAAGTGGCTCCGAATCAGAGGCATGGTTGTTTCATCGCCCTTCGCCCACAGAAATTCCTCGAAATCCATGGGGAACATTTTAATGCGGTCTTCTTCGGATGGAATGACGATATCCTTGGTATTGCGGTCAATGGATATAAGAGAGCCAGTCTCAAGATAATCATACCGCCCATCTGCGACAAGGGCCTTTATGGCCTCTCTTGCACGTGGGAACTCCTGAACCTCGTCGAATATGAAGAGGGAGTTTCGCTCGTGCAACGTCACACCATAGCTTCCAGAAAGTTTCAGAAAGAATGTGTCAAGATGCTCAAGGTAATGACGAAACAGATCCTTGATGTCATCGTCCGCCTTGCTGAAATCAATCAAGATGTAGCTCTTGTATTCGCGCTTCGCGAACGCTTCGGCAATATAGCTCTTGCCCACTCGGCGAACGCCATCTATCAGCAGAGCGCTGCGCCCAGCATCCGAATGCTTCCACTCAAGAAGCCTATCATAGATTTTCCGTCTCATTTAGCCACTATCCCCAATAAAATGATGCGCATTATAGCATTCATCATCATTTGATGCAAGCGGGATAATACACGTTTTGACGGGTTAAGACAATCCTGCAATACACGTTTTGACGAATTAGGATCACCTGATTGATACACATTTTGACGAGTTCATTTGCTCCGCCCCCAAATCTTGATCGAAATCGGTCATTTGGGGGGCTTGATCCTATCAATGCAGTTGAAAGCAGATTGAAAACTAGATGAATGAGGGATTGTTACGGCACCAGTTTTGGTACTTTTCAGGCAATGCGCATTTTGATATACTTATGCCCATGAAAAAGACAGAAGTAAAGCAGGTGCTAGTGTTCCTACACATGAGCGGTGCGTCTGGGCGCGACATGCTTAGCGGCATATTCAACTACGCAAAGGGCGGCAGGAAGTGGAGCCTGCACCTCGCCAATGCGGCAATCAAAACGGCAGACGAAGTGAATGCCCTCATCGCCAAAGGACAGGTTGACGGAATCATCGCGGGGGAATACTGCCTTCCCGATGCGCCGAGACTGCTGGCGGATTCGGGCATACCACTTGTTTACATCGGAACAAAGGGCGAAAGAGACTATGAGCGAACCAAGGCGGTCTCATACGTGCAGAACGATGAAGAGGGAATCGGGCGCCTCGCCGCAAACACGTTCCTTAAACTTGGGCGCTACCAGACCTTCGCCTTCGTGCCGGCTCGGCCAGGGGTTGCCTACAGCGACCGCCGTCAGGCTGGATATGCGAGGCGGCTTAACGATGCCGGCATTGGGCGCATCGCGGTGTTCGTTCCGAAAGCGGCTACAGGGACCCCTGACGACCGGAACGCGCTCTCCAAGTGGCTTGCGGCGCTTCCAAAGCCGGCCGCCGTCTATGTTGCCTGGGATTTTAGGGCAATGCAGGTACTTGAGGCATGCAGGGAAGCGAAGCTATCCGTGCCCGAGCAAGTGGCCGTGCTCGGCACGGACAACGACGAGCTTCTCTGCGATTCCGCAGAACCGCCGCTTTCCAGCATCCTGCCCGACCACGAACGTGCTGGTTTCGTCGCGGCGGAACGACTTGACGCACTCATGCGTGGAAGGAATCCAAAGCCGCGTACCCTATCCGTCAAGGTGAGCAAGGCTGTGGAACGTGAAACGACACGACCGGTGACGGTAAGCGCACACATCATCGGCAAGGCACTTGCCTACATACGGCGCAACGCAACAAAGGGCGTTGGCGTTAAAGACGTCGTCGGGCAACTGGGCTGTTCGCGCCGGTTAGCCGACCTTCGATTCCGGGAGAACACCGGAACGACAATATTGAAGGCCCTGACCGCGCAGCGCATGAAGGAACTGAAACGCCTCCTGCGGGAAACAGACATACCCATAAACCAAGCTGCAAGACGAGCCGGGTTCACCTGCATTAAGCGACTTGAACGCCTCTTCCGAAGCGAAGAAGGTCTATCCATGCGTGAATGGCGCAGCCAAAACCGCCACACCTAATCCCCAACGGTCTTCCAACAGGCGGACATAGCAGCCAACCTTGCGAACAAAAAGCACTGCCCACCTTCTTTGGCCTCATTCCCGCCGCACTTTCACCCCCACCCTTCATCCCCTCCTCTTTCGACCCAGTCCAAAACCAGCCGGCGAAAATAAGGGAGGCTGGTGTGTGTCATTAAGTCCGTTGCATGATGCCGCGAAGTTAGTCAATGCAATACGGATGCTTGGGAAGTGATCGCGATAGTAACCGCTCGCATGAAGGTTACTTGTTGAATATGCCAAACATCCCCAATCTTAAGGTGGTTGAATTCGACCACTTTGAGATTGGAGTTAAAGATCACAACGCCCAAAGATGAAAGGCTGTACGGATGACATGCCGCCACCCGCACAGTTTTTTTTTCATCAAATTACTTGCCGCCGAAAGTATATGGGGTGGAGTGGGGAGACACCCCGTTGGAGATATGATTTTACGCCTATATTTAGGCTGTTTTGTGAGTTATTGACAAAAAGTCTCATGTCATTCAGGCTCTTGCTCATAACTTAACCCTCTGCGGCGGAATATGCGATGATCGAGTAGGGGGAGTTTTCTCCCCCTCTCACACCACGGAGCGTGCCTTTTATGGCACTGCGCGGTTTCAACTTTTCGGTAGTGCAAACGGTATCAAGCCAAGATTCCTGAACCATTCGTTTCCCATGGCTTTGTTGGCTTGTGCGAATTGTGACTTTCGCCACCATCCACTGCGGCACATTGCCGTTTCCCACGCTTGGTGTTCCGTGCACCCGTTCTGCATCAGAAATCTTGCGATTCCTATGCGTCTTTTGCACTGCTTCAAGCGGTAACATCGCAGTTTCCGATGTAGCCATCCTTCGGTTTCCTTGCACCATCTCTTCGCTTCCGCCAGTCTGAAATACATCAGCCATCCGCGTAGCGTTTGGTTAAGTTCTTGGATGACTGCTCCAAGTGTTCTT
>JAZOAC010000034.1:0-57757 GCA_045595285.1 Kiritimatiellia bacterium
GGCTTTATTTCAATCTCTTGAGCGCTGATATTTACCAAATGCCCGATCGCGCCTCCAAATCGCTCAAACCCCATCAGTCCCGCATAAAATCCCGCAATCCTCCCGCCTTTCCCGTTTACCAGCCCCTACCCTATCGTTCACTTTCCCTTTTCCGGAAGAGGTGCTGTCGGTTTGATTTTGGTATAATTCTCTGTAAGAAACAAAGTATAAAAGAAAAGCCTTTTTATGGTTTTAGATAAACCGGATATGACTGAAGAAGACGTCAAGTTGCAGTATATCACGCCTGCAATTCTGGCGAAGTGGGATTGTGGCCATGTTACGATGGAAACCAAAAACTCGGAGGCGAGAAGTGAGTGACGACCTTTCCGAATATCTGCGGGCGAAGGAGCCCGGGAAAGCGGAACTTGCCGGACTCTGGCGGGCGGCGATCGGGCTCCAGAAAGTCGACGGCCTTACGCCTTCGGCCTATCTCGTTGAAACCGCGCGGCGCAATATCGAAGGCGAAATCACCATCGCCGAGGTGGGGAAAATTATCTGGGATTATTACAAGTCGAAAACCGTTCGCGCGGAGGCCGCGAAGACGCGCACCGATGAGGCGGACATCGTTTCGCAGCGCATCACGGGAATACTCGCCGAGCCGACGTTCTCGTTCTCGCCCGAACAGCTTGTTTCCATACACCGTAGGCTTTTCGACGGACTCTACAAGCATGCGGGAACAATACGCGACTACAACATCACCAAAAACGAATGGGTTCTGAAGGGCGATACAGTCCAGTACGCCAGCTGCTTCCGCCTTGTCGAGACGATGGCCTTTGACTTCTCGGAAGAAAAGAAATTTTCATACGCGAGCGTTTCCATGGATGAGGTGGTACGCCATTTCTCCAGGTTCATTTCGGGTGTCTGGCAGATACATCCATTCGGCGAGGGAAATACACGGACGACCTCGGTGTTCGCCATGAAATACCTGCGTACCCTCGGATTCGAAGTCGATAATGACATTTTCTACGAGAACTCATGCTATTTCCGCAATGCTCTGGTTCGCGCCAACTACTCCAACATCCCGAAGGGCATCGAAGAGACGACCGAGTACCTTGAACGTTTCTTCCGGAACGCCCTCATGGGTGAGGAAAACAACCTGCAAAGCCGCTATCTGCTTGTAGGGGGTTGGAAAGAGGATTCAACCCCTGCAAGCAGCGCGAAAACCCCTACAAGTAAGACCGTGACGGCCCCTGCAAGCAACGAGGTAGCCCCTGCAAGAAGATCAATAGCACTTTCGCGTGCCGTGCGACGGCTCATCGAGGCGCTTGAAGGCGAAATGTCTCGTGCGAAGGTCATGAAGGCGATCGGGATAAAGGATCGTGTCACGTTTTCAGATTACTACCTCGCACCGGCTTTGAAGCTCGGGCTTGTCGAGATGACGCAGCCCAATTCGCCGCGCTCGCCCACGCAGAAGTACCGGCTCACCGCGAAGGGGCAGCGTTCTACGCGCGGAGAGCAGTTGGTATAATATTCGCATATCAAATGATAAAATCATGACAAGCGCAATGACAAAAACCCGCATTCAATCAGACATTCTGGAATGGCACGTTCCGGACGAGGTGCTGGCGGTCCTGCTAAAAGACCGCACGACGGTTTGGGTTCTGAATTGGGAGACAGGTCAACCTATTGAATTTAGGTCGATAGTAGAAAACGGAGGTGGACATGGCTAAGAGAAAACTGAAAGGCGTAGCGGACGCGACACGCGCGTCCCTATCGCAGGTCGAGGTTGTCGAGAGTGAGGAAAAAGAACTTTACGAAAATGTCCGTGCCTACATATCCGCGGCGCGCGTAAAGGTCTATGCCGTCGCCAATTCGGCGATGGTCGAAGCCTACTGGAATGTCGGACGCGAAATTGTCGAAAAGCAGGGCGGAAGTGGCCGGGCCGCATACGGTGACGGGTTGATTGACCGGATAGCGGCAAAGCTTACGGCAGAGTTTGGACCAGGGTATACGCGCTCAAACCTGCGCACTATGAGGCAGTTCTATCTTATGTTTCCAATTTGCCACGCAGTGAGTGGCAAATTGACCTGGACTCACTATCGCACCCTTATAACCGTCGAAAACGAGGCCGCGAGGCAGTATTACTTCGAGGAAGCTGTTAAGTCGAAATGGAGTGTTCGCGATTTGCAAAGGCAGATTGAGACGCAGTTTTACCAGCGACTAATTGCAAATCATGTCGATTTGTCTTCAGCGGGCAAACTGGTTAAGCGAGGGAAGGTGGAGGCCAAGGACATCGTCCGAAGCCCTGCGATTTTGGAGTTCGCGGGCATCTCTCCTGTGGAGTACAAAGAAAAGGATCTTCAAGCAGGGCTAGTCAAACACCTTAGTAAGTTCATGCTGGAGCTGGGGCGTGGTTTTGCGCTTGTGCGTGAGCAGTGCCCCATACAGATCGGGGACGAGACTTATCATTGCGACCTCTTGTTCTACAACTTTATTGCTCGGTGCTTTGTCCTGATTGACCTTAAAGTGGGGAAGGTGACACCGCAGGACATCGGGCAGATGCAACTCTACAAGCATTACTACGAACGCGAAATGATGAATCCCGGCGACAATCCGCCGATAGGAATTGTTCTTGGCTCCGACAGAGATGAGGCGGTTATCCGTTACACTCTCAATGAACACGAGCGTAACCTTTTTGCGGTAAAGTACCATCTTAATCTGCCGACGGTTGAGGAACTTCAGATGGAACTTATGCGCGAACGTGCCGCCATTGAGGAGGCTATGGCACTTCGCACCCTACCGCCGCCAGAGCCGAAAAAGAAGTCCGCACCCTGCAAGACATCCAAAGAGGGTAAGTGATGCCACAAGCCAAACCAGAAATTGGAAGGTCGCTTGTCGGTTTGATTCTGGTATAATACCAAGAATGTGGGAGAAATTAGGGGAAAATGGGGTTAAAATCGCTTATTTCGCTTATTATCTTCTTTGTTTGTATCATAATTTGTATCATAAAATACTAACGATTTTCGGGCGTTAGGGGCGGGTCGATTCTTCCAGGCGGCGCATGAGGCGGCGAAGGGCGCGGATCAGCATTGTGAGGGTGTCATATTCCCTGACCAATGCAACGCACGCCGAAATCCTTTTGCTTCTGCCTCGGCTACAGTAAACGCATAAAAGTCCCCTTGAGATTCGTCGATTATTGTACGATCATACATTTGGTCAAACGGAAGATGGTATATCTTATTGCCCGAACGCTGGTTGCATTTTATTAGTGGATAACCATAGGCGTCAAATGGCACATAACAGACCTTGATTTTTAAGCAAGATGCAAAATGTTTTGCTGTTGTTGACAATTCCGTAGTTGTAAAAAATACAGGAGTTACCATTTTGGCAAAGGGTGAACCTTTAGAAAAATCTGTCAGATATGTTTTACACTGATGCTTAGATGCGTATTGAATGTACGTCCCGAAAAGTTGGTTTATGTGTGCTTCTCTAATTTGTTTTAATGAACTCCATCGCTTACATTGCACAATGTGTATCTCTCCATCCTTTTCACAAATTAAGTCACGACCTAAATCGTCAAAGCCTTGAATCATTCCATCATATTTGACATTCCATCCCCGAGATTCATAGTATTTCCATCCTATGTATTGCTCGTAATCGCGGCCTATTTGCCAGTTTGTTTTCGATAGTGCATCACGATACCGATCTAACGCGAGCTGATTGCGCTCAACTTCTGACATTTTTTCGTATTCAGATTGATTTATCCAATTTCTTGCTGAATCAGTAAATTCTCCAGATACAAATGGATGAAGCGAAACTCTCGGTCCAATAGTGTCTTTGAGCCATGGCGCAAGTCGTTCGTAGTAGCTTAATACGCCTTTTAAGTAATTTCTTTCTTTTTCAGAGTCGATTCTTTGGCGATGTTCTTCGCGTAAACGTTCGTCGGCGCGGGGGGCATTATACATTTTAAGATACATCCACATATCATTGTATAATCCCATAGCTGCGTCGTGATATTGGGTTGCAAGATGTTCCATCTTTTTTTGCTCCGAAAGATCTTTTTCAGAACCAAATGATATTTCTCGCAGAGATTTTCTGAATATTTTGCCTATATCAAGAATTTCCTCTTTTTGGTTTTGAAGATCACAAAGTTCTTGTTTTGTTTTAATGATGTCGGCAATTGTATCGGCAAGTTTTTTATTCGTGCTTTCAAGGATTTGCGACTGATTGCTTTTAAGAGATTCTGTAAAGCGGATTATTTCTGCGGCGGCTTTATTCTGGAATGTTTGTATCCGTTGTTCATCTGCGCGAGATCTTTCCTCAATAAAAGATGTTTTGTAAGATTCAAGTTCAGCTTTGGATGTCGCTTTTTCTGCTTTTATCTTTAGATGACATTCCTTTTCTGCGGCACTGATACCCAAGTGTCTTCCAATCCATAAAATGACTATAATCAGCAAAATGATAAGAAGCGGGAGGGCGGCATCAAAAGATGTGTTGCCACTTACAGAAGCAAGGAGTAAAGTAACATTTAACATAATTGTCAATTATAGCATTTTTTAGGAGTTGAAAAAAGTGGTAAAAAAGTTGTAAAAAGTAGTTGCAGGTGTGAACCACCTTGTGATATAATATGCGACAGTTAGCCGGGATTAGGTCGGCGAAAGGAGTTATTCGATGAATCAAGAGAGTGGAAACATTAAGCAGCTTAAGCTGCGAATACCGATGGAACTGTTCGTTCAGCTCGAACAGGACGCCAAATTGCATAGCGAAAAACCCGCTACGCGTGCACGGCACATTCTCAGCGATGCGCTTATGAAGGTCAAGCCTAATCCAGAGCGCGTAAAAGAACTTAAGGCCGCGAACTGGGCGAAGATCAAAGGAGGAAAGTAATCATGCCTAAGAATAATAAAACCCTTACCGTCAAAGTCGCGAATCATGTCGCGGAATATCTCGAACAACTTGCAAAAGAAGTGGGAGTCACTATTGATGACATCGCCGCTTATTTTTTTGCCAATGAGGTGGTTCACACCTCGCGGTAAATGAAAGGCCTTCCGGCTAAATATTTTTTTCGCTTTGAGGTGGTTCACACCTAACAGGAAATAACGAGCCTTAAGGCCCAATAAAACAAGAAAGGAAAAACAGATGAAGTTCATTAGACTGAACATGGTTGAAGCCGAGCCGATGAAGTTCGGTGAGTTCAAAGAGAAGTTCCCGAAGTCGGGCGGCGCGAACGTTGAGCGCGATGCGAATGACGACGGTTATGTCATCACGTATCGCAAGGGCGAGCCGAACGAATATGTTTCGTGGTGTCCGAAGGCGGAGTTCGATCTTGTGAGCCGTCCTACCGATGGACTCAGCTTCGGGCTTGCCATCGAAGCGATGAAGTCGGGCAAGAAGGTCGCTCGGCGAGGATGGAACGGCAAGGGGATGTGGCTTTGCATTCCGCTGGTTGAAGGCCCTAAGGAAATTCCTGCAACGGGTATCTGGGGCAAGCCGAATGCCGAATATGCAGAGCAGAACGGCGGTACTGTCAAGGTTATGCCGTATATCACGATGAAGGCCTGCGACGGCTCTATTGTGATGGGCTGGTTCGCGTCGCAGACGGATATGCTGGCCGACGATTGGGTGATCGTCGAATAAACGATTTGCGGCGGGTGTTCTGTGTGGGTAGCCTAAGACCTCTGAGGGGCGCCCGCCGCGATTATTTGAAAGGTTGAACTGATGAATCCGAAGATATTTCCCAGCGTGCTTATCGCGCTTGATGTTGCCGCGGGCGTTGTTTACGCGGCGGCTGGGGATTGGCGTCGGTCGATTTATTGGTTCGCTGCGGGTGTTCTTACGGCTACGGTTACTTACTGAAAGGATAAAGTTATGACTCACAGAGATTTTGAGATGACTGAAGAAGAGCGTGCGATTGATAAGAAGATTCGCCGCGAGAATATTAAGGAGATTATCGGCGCCATTCTTTTCGCCGTTGGTATGGCTGCGCTTTTCATTCTTTATCTTTTCGCGACTCCCGATCAGATGAGCGCCGAGTGCGATTATCTGAAATATCAAATGCAGCAGGCGGTTGAAGCGCAGGGGAAGTAAGGCCATGTCGCCGGCGGAAGTCAAAACATATCTTGCGCGTGAAGCGAAACGCGCATGGCCGAATGTGGCGAAGGTGAGCGATCTGCCTTATCCCGAATATTGGAAGGCGCAGACGAAGTGGCTTATCTTCCATTCGCCGCGGATCGGGAATATGTTGATGCTTAAACTGATAAGCGATTCCGTCATTGTCGCGCTTGAGGCCGAGAAAAAAGGCGTTGAGCCCGTGGCTAATGTTGTTTCTGAAGAGGTCAGGAAAATCTGGGAGAAGGTCGAAGAGGTTAAGAAGCGTGAGGCGTGGGATAATGCCGCAGAGCGGGCTGATGCCGTCAGGCGCAGATTTTCAAAGCCGATGAGCGGTTCGCAGATTCGTTATGCAGGGGGACTTTTATGATCGAGAGAGCCGAAGAGATTCAGGTGCGTCCCGCGAGCGAGATTTTCGGTCAGCGGGAGCGGCCGTACGATATGCGCTGGGGAACGCCGGAGCAAGTTAAGCATGAGTTCGGGATCGGCGTCAATGTTCTCAAGTCGGCATGGGTCAGCGGATGGGTGCGTGCACGCCAGGGCAACTGGGAGAATGAGGATAAGCGCACGCAGACGATTTACTGTTTTGAGGATATACATGGATTCGTTGAGCGCGTTATGCACCGTGTGAGCGAGCAATATGCTGAAAAGTGGTGGACCGACGATAATATTCAGCAGATGTCGGAGAAGAATCCAGATGGACCTTACCGCAGGCGTATCATAAAAAAAGACGCGAAGGTGAGGAAAGATGGTTTTGAGAGACTCCCGCGCAACGGAATCATGTGAAGGAGAAAAAGGAATGGCTACGAAGTCAGAGTTTATTACGATCCACGCGAAGATAGCCAGGGCATGGTATGAGCATTTGACGGTTCTCGCGGACGAGAACGAAGGTTCGGTGCATTCGCAAGTTAAGATCGCCATTCGCGAGAGGCTCGAGAGGGCGAAACTGCTGAAGCGGCCGTGCGTCGCGAGAGCGGCGGCACAGTGATTTTTTTATCAACCCTAAAAAAGGACGAAACGAAATGAAAACCAAAGTACTACAGTCGGCGCTCGCTGAAGCGAATAAGATCATCCAGCCCATCATATCAAGGGATGCACTTTCAAAGTTCAACAAGGTGCGGTTTGATGTCGTCGGGCCGAACGTGACCTTGTGCGGAACGAACGGGGCTATTCAGATCGTGTGCCGCTTTACGGGGGAGACCGAGAAGGACGGCATTCTGACTCTGCCCGGGACTTATTTCAACCGTTTTGTTTCGGCGTTGCCGCAAGGTGATGTGAAGATTGAACAAACAAGCAAGTCAAAGGTGAAGCTCATCGGGCGCGAGAACGTCAATTATTCGCTTTCCGCCGGCGAAGCAGAGGACTTTGCTATGATGAAAACGCTTGATAGCGGCGATAAAGTTGAATTTGACTTTTCGGCTGCGACTCTGCGCGAGATTCTGCGCAAAGTGATGTTCGCCATGTCGAAGGATGAAACGCGCCCGATGCTGATCAGCGTTTTCTTCGAAGGCAAAGACGGCAATGTGCAGATGACGGCGACGGACGGACGGCGCATGGCGCATGTCGAGAAGGAGTTAGAGTCTATCGAAGAGTTTGCACTTATCATTCCGGCGGAGACGGTGAAGATCATTTTTTCGCTTCTTGCGAAAGAAGATAATGCAGATATCGGTATTGCCGTCGGAGCGGGGCGCGTAAGCTTTACGGCGGCGTCGTGGCAGGTGATCAGTACGGTTGTCGCCGGTAAATATCCAGTCTGGCGGAGAGTCGTCCCGGAATCCGTCTCGCATAGGGCGAAACTCAACCGTAATACGTTTCTCGAAGGCTTAGAGCGCGCGGCGCTCGCGGCAGACCTGGGGACGATGAGAGTTGTCGAGGTGAGACTTGAGAACGGCAAGGTCACGTTCGCGGCGGAAAATGAAATCACTTCCGCGCGGGTTGAAATACCGAACTGCGTAATCGAAGACGGAGCGGTCAAGGCGTTCAAAGTGGATCCGCAGCTTATTATTGATGCGCTCAAGGCGATCGATGATGATTCGTTCACACTCGAGTTCAATGATGATGAGAGCCCGATAGTCCTTAAGTGCTCTATCCCGTGGCTCGTGGTTGTTATGCCGATGAGAATGAAGTAGGGGTTAGTCGTTAGTAAAAAGGAGGATGTCATGAGCGAAGAGAAGCGCGACTATGTGAAGGAAGCCTACGAGTGCTTTATTAAGAACGCCGAGGGATTGGATCCGACGGACCCCGTAAAGGCGGTAGAGGCTTATTTCGAGAAGAACGCCACCGATGAGCTGAGAGCCCGATGCAAGGCCGAAGGCAAGGATGCTAAAAAGTGCTGGGAGTTTATCACCGCTGTTGCTCGTAAGGTCGGTGGGAACTGTCATATTGATCCTGGCGCGGTGTACGCGATGGCGATGCACTACTTCGAGGATGTGCCGGTTGATTGGAAGGGAGCAAAGGGTAAAGAGAAAAGGGTGAAGTCGGAAGTTGTTGACAAGGTTGATAAGAATGTTGATAAGCCGAAGTCGAAGGTGAAGAAGCCGGCGGCGAAGGTTAAGGCGAAGAAGGCGAGAGGAAGCCAGGGCTTTTTCTTTGAGCTTCTCGATGCGCCGGAAGAGGAAGGCGGTGCGCAATGAATTCTGACAGAGAAAAGTATAAGGCGTACGCTTTAAGCGTTGCCGAGAAGTGGTCTTTAGAGGAAGTCAGGAGTGCTTTTGTCGCCGAATATGTTGATCGCCGCGTGTTCTTGGAAGACAAGTGTAGGTTATGGAAACATGTTCTCACATTGAGCGGAAAAATCGGAGCGTTAAGGAAAAAGATCAAGAAGCTGGAGCAAGGAAATATCGCAAAGGCGCGTGCAATTCCGCTTCGTAACTGCGATCTGTTCGGTGGAGATCCGAAAAAATTGCATGAGCTTTGGTGGGAATGGTCGGGCGATCTGAAAAACTGCAATGCTGACGGCACGGTCAAGTTCACGTTCGGGGAATGGTTGCTGATGCTTGCCGACGCGAAAGGCGGTGAGAAATGACCGCGTTTAAGTATGTTTTATTGCCTCAGGACGAAACAGGCATTCATATTGTTGATGTCGAACTTGATTCATGCCCGTTATGCGGGGCTCGGTACGACAGTTTCAGAACGAGAAAAGTGATTATGACCGCATGGAGCAGAGGAAATCAGATGTATACGGCCAAAGTGAAATGTTTAAACTGTGGATTAAATATTCAGCGGTGTACTGAATGGCCGATAGGATCTCTGGATGAATCCATCCGACGGGTTCATTCAGCATGGAATAATCGATATGTGAAAGGCGGTGCGCAATGAGCTTGACGAAAAAGCAGGTTGCCGAGATTGTCGCGTTCGACTGGGTGCGGCGGACGGGCGGGGATTTCGACGGGCGGCGTTATGGCAGCGTCACCGGCTCGAATGCGCCGCGCATGACACAGGATTGGACGCCGTGTTATGGAGTTAATCCCCAGGACGAACGTAACGGAAAAAAGCGTAAGAAAGTCACACGCAAGACGCTGCGCTACAACTACATAATTCCCGCCAGGACGCGCGACGCGAAGACGCGCGATGTGACGGTCGTGCATGTTGCGGTGAGGCTCGATCAGTATCACGTGCCGGTCGTTAAGGCTGTCGCTCGGTTTCATACGGCGACGGGAATTACCGAGATGCGCGATATGGATTATAAAGGTATCGCGGGCTGGTGCGTGGAGTGGTCGAGCGCGGATTATCGCGGCAAGAAGCCGACGGGGCGCGCCCCCGCGCCTCGGCAGGCGAAAAGCGGCGCGTGGTGGGTTCTTAAGGGCAACAAGTGTATTGTGAAGTGGCATTTCGGACGCGGGTATCATTTCCCGTATCACGAGACGATCAATGTCGAGGCGCTTCAGGATACGCGGTTTAAGTACTGTCAGTATGCGGATTGCGGCACCGGGTTTACCGGGCTTGTCGATTGGCTTATGCTTTACCGCGAGGAACCGAAAGTCGAGCATCTTGCGAAGGCGGGATGGTATGGACTTATCACGCCGACGGGAATAAAGGCGCTTAAAGACCGCAAGGTTTTCGACTGGATGCGCAAGCACACGAAGGAAGCGTGCAAGGAGCTTCGCGTCCAATATCTCGTATGGGCGGCGAGGCACGGCAAGAGCCTCAAAGAGGCGGTGAAGTTCTTCGCCTTCAAGCGGAATTTTACGCATAACATGTGGGGCGTGAATAACGCCATCGCGAGACGCTGGCAAGAAGAGCATGGGACTTACGACGTCCCGCGCAAGGATAGTCTTAAGATCGATTGGTGGCGTCTTTATTCGACGTGGAGCAAGTGGAAGATTGATGTGTGCGAATATGTCAATTATCTTCAGGCCGCCGTTGAGGCGGGGCTTGACTGGCGAAATGAAGGTACGCTTTATCCGCCGACGAAGGGCGGACGAGATGCGTTCATGGAGAGATACGAGCGGCTTGAAGCGCAAGTCGCCACCGAGGAGAGCAAGCGCGCGATCCGGAAGGCTAAAGCGGAGCGTAAGCGGCTCAAGGCGCTTTTCGCCGAGCGTATGCCGGAGATCGAGATGTTCCAGAAGTCGCTTGAGCGTGTGAAGACGCTCAAGGGTTGCGGCTATAAGATTATACTCGCGAAGACACAGGAGGAGCTTCTTGACGAGGGGTGCAAAATGAACAACTGCGTCGGAAACGGCGTTTACGGGCGCGGCATTCTCGAGGGCGATACGCTGATCGTGATGCTGAAAAACCCTGACGGCCGCAGCTTATGCGACATCGAGATCGAACGTAAGGCGTGGAGGGTTCGCCAGTGCTACTTGAAGGGCAACCAGCTGCCGCCGGATGAGGTGCGTAAACTCGCCAAGCGGATCGCGGCGGAATTAAAGAAGATTTACAAGAAGACCTCAAACAGAAAGGCTGCTTAAATGAAGAAGTGGTGCATCATTACCATCGGAATCGTCTTCGGGGCGTTCGTGCACATAAAGGCGTACACATACCGCAACTGCGAGAACGCGAACAATGAGATTTCGCGCAACCGCAAGGAGATTGAACGGCTTAAAAAAGAGCTCCGGGAAACCCGGGACTCTTTTGCTGCGGGCATGACGAACTCGTTCGGCCAAGTTTATGAAGAGCTTGGCCGGCAGCGTTTCATGATCAAGGCCATCGGAAATACTCTCAAGTTCATTGAGGTGAAATAATTTTAAGGTAGTCGGCATGGACAGGAAAATGTACTGGTATATCGTCCGGACGGATTGCGGCACGCGCAAGACGCTGGCGGTGAGCATGAAGAAGGCGGTGCGCAATGTGCGCTACCGTCTTGTCATGGATGACCGGAGCTACGACCGCCCACGGCCGGAAGATTTCGCTCAGATGCGTGATATTGAAATAATCAGCATAGAAAGACTTCGAGCATGATAAATGAACACGATTTTTTAAGCCGCTTTGAGGGAGTGCAGCAGTCTGGCGGCGGCTGGGTGGCGAGATGCCCTGCACACGGTGACGACAATCCATCGCTCTCGATCGCCCGCGGCGAGGACGGGCGCTGGCTGGTGCACTGCCACGCGGGATGTTCGGCCGAGGCGGTCGTCTCGGCTGTAGGACTTAAAATGTGCGATCTTATGCCGGCTAACGAAAAACCGCGCCGCACGATTAAGGGCCGTTGGGGAGATTGGGTTTGCGACTATGTCTATACGGATGCGGCGGGCGCGACACTTTACAAGTCGAGCCGTTACATCAAGGAAGACGGCAAGAAGACTTTCATCATTAAAGTTCCGGATCCGTCGGCGAAGTTCGGCTGGGCGTTCGGGCTTGCGAAGAAGAAGGTGATGCGCGTTCCGTTCCATCTTCCGCGCGTAATCGCTTCGGCCAAGGCGGGCAAGACGATCATCATCTGCGAGGGTGAGAAGGATGTTCTTTCGGTCGAAGAAGTGACCGGATGCGCCGCCACCTGCAATGTCGCCGGCGCGATGAAGTGGGGTTATATGTTCCCGGAGGATTGGGGCAAATGGTTCGAGGGCGCCAATGTCATCATTATCGCCGACAATGATCCGAAGACGAAGACGGTCGAGAGGAAGGTGCGCGGAAAGAAGATCATTGAAGAGATTGAGCACTGGCGCGGCCAGAAGCATGCCGTCGACGTCAGGCGCCGACTTCTTGATCAGGGCTTTTCTGGTAAGATCAGGCTTATGGTGATGCCGCAGATTGAAGGCCAGGCGCACGTGAAGGATTTTACGGACTGGGTGGAAGCGCGCCGCGCCGCCGGGCTTGCAGCCGACAAGGCGGCATTTATGGAGGCGTTCAGAAACGCCGCGCCCTGGCCGGAGGAATGGAATTTTGATTCGTCGGCGCTCGAGCATGAGGCGAAGAGCGAGGGCAATCTCGGTTTGTCGACCGGCACGATTACGGATGTTGCCGCCGCAAGCGAGCGCAGCGAGCGAGAGGAAAGCGGCGGCGATGCCTTATCTTTTGATGAGCGCATCACCGGCCGCTTCGGGCGTCCCGTCCCCGCGCCCCCCGATGAAGATCCGAAGGAGTATCTGGTGGATTTCGACATCGGCGGCGGAAGGTTCGCGACAATAAAGCTGGAATACGGCTGGACCGTGGACCGGATTTTCGCGCAATGCGTCGCCGACGTCAGCAGTAAGTGCGCGAACAATGAGCTTCCGAAGGGCGTTCCCGTGCGGCTTAAGGCGTGGAGTGCGACAATTTGGCTTTTGATGCGCGGGAGTTTCTTCTGGCACAGCGATTTTAGGGACTTCTCGACGTGCATGTATCTCGATCGCGATCCGGCGAGCTGCACATTGATGCGTGTGATGAGCGATGAGTTTTACGCGTTTGTGGCGCGGCACGCCCGGCTTGAGGATGTGGATCCGAAGAAGGGTGATATGGCGAAGATTTTAGGTCTCGTCAAACAGATCGCCGTCAATGAGGATTATTCGCGCGGTGTGAAGCCCGGCAACAGCTGGGAGAGGCGCGGCAAGGCGATATACATTTCTTCGGGCGACACGGAAATGGTGCGCATTAAGGACGGCAAGGTCGACAAGGTGCAGAACGGTACGGACGGCGTCGTCTTTCTGCGCGGCAAGACGCTTGCTCCTTGGGATATTGCAGAAGGTGATGGGCTTGATCCGTTCACTCATGCGATGATTTTCACGGGTGCGTCATTCGCAGATCATAATGGGCTTATGAACGTGAGGCTTTGGACGATGAATCTTCTCGCGTGCCATCCGACGAAGCCGCCGCTGCTCATCACCGGCGGCGCGGGCTCGGGTAAAACGCGCATGGCAAAGGGTATAAAAGAGATTTTAGGTATGCGCCAGGACGGTGCGCTCGATCTCTCCGTGCAGCAGATTGAAGACGGCGACAAGGGGCTTGATGCGTTCTGGGCTACCGTCAATGACGGCAAGCTCGAAGTGTTCGATAATTTCGACACGAAGGTCAAATGGGCGTCTGACACGCTCCAGACGG
This sequence comes from Kiritimatiellia bacterium, assembly GCA_045595285.1. GTDB lineage: Bacteria > Verrucomicrobiota > Kiritimatiellia > RFP12 > UBA1067 > UBA1731. The sequence goes on from JAZOAC010000034.1 coordinate 13,543, forward strand.
CCGCCACGGACGGCCAGACGAAGAGGCGTACTTTGTATACGACTTACGGCGTATCGATCCTTAAGGCAAATGCGTCGATTATTCTCACGTCGAACAATCCGATCTTCTCTACCGAGGGAAACGGCGGACTTGCCGATCGTCTGATTACCGTTCCGCTTACGATGAACAGGAACGTAAGCCAGGACTTGGAACTGTCGCGGCAGATTGCCGGGAATCGTTCGCGATACTTGACGTGGATCGCGAAGACACTTGCCAAGGTGATGCTCGATGAGAAGCCGGTGGACGCGAGCGTAAACAGGCGACATCCGGACTATGGCGAGTTCTCGGTGCGCGTGGGTCGTGCGATCGGAGACGAGGAAGGAGCCGTCAAGGCGCTCGGAGCGGCCGAGGCGGACAAGGCTATGCTGCCACTCATGAACGATGTTGTCTCCAAGGAAATCATTGCGGTACTTTCGGATAACGCCTGGACGTGGAGCGGTACGGCCGGCGAGCTTTCAGAGGCGATTATAAGCCGGCAAGGCGACGACGGGGACGACAAGACGAAGACGATTTTCTCTTCCCGCCGCGTCGGAAAGGCGTTAAACAAGTATTTGCGGCAGTTTTCCATCATTTTCCGCATGGATGAGCCGAAGTTAAGCGAAGGGAGAATGCGTTACCGCTTCTCCGGAATGACCGCTTTAGGTTCGCAGTCGGTGGGTTTGGTGGATTTCAACGGCGATTCCTCTAAAACTTCAGGGCGCGGGAGCGCACACGGGTTTATGGAAAACACGGCTTTTAACCCACCAAACCCACCGGGGGACTCTATACGCGCGCGCGCGCATTCCCCGCTCCCCTCTAAAGAAGAAGACGTAGAGAGAAATATGGATAGAGAGGATTATGAGGATGAGGACTGGCCGTTTTGACGGCTTTACCGAAAGGATTTTGCTTAAATGGAAGAAACGCAAAAAACCCTAACAAACCCTAACAAATCAGGGCAAAACGCTTTTGAACTGATGCTGGACGCCAAAAGCATCGACCCGCTCGGCGTTATGCCGGAAGTATCTCACTTGCTGCCGACATCATCGCTCGATCTTACGGCACAGGCGAAGAAGCCGGCTGAAGGGGCTGTTCCATTAAAGAACCGCAAGCGCGAGCAGTTCGCGCAAGTTCTCACGGGATGGGGCGGCGACGGCAAGCGCAAGCGGAACCACGAAGCTTACACGAAAGTCTACGGGAAGGAGGGTGCGACGGCGCGGACGCAATCGTCGTGGCTTTTGTCTATTCCTGAAGTGAAAGCGCGTGTCGCATATCTCGAAGCGAAGGTGGAGGAAGCCAGGCGTCACGACTACAAGGCGGCACAGCAGGAGATTGACGAGCTGCGTTTGGGGCTTATCGAGCGCGGCAAGAAGAATCCGAAGCTTGCGCAGGTGGCGCTTGCCGCCGCAAGAGACTTTGAAGCCGCTCACGGACTTAACGAGGAGCCGGCGAGAACGGAGACGACCGAGATTAAGGGAATTGTCGGCGGCGACGGCTTAAGCGGCGTGAGGGCGATTCTCGCAAAGGTTACAAGGCGCACGGAATAATCGTCAAGAAGGGCGGCAAAGCAATGGATATAACATCTGAGAAGGCGACGATCCACGCGATGACGCGCAGGGAAGCGCTGGATTTCTACGTGGAGATCGTCAATTCGGGCGATGTCGAAGCGATCCGCTGGTTGGCGCGGAACGATCGGTTCTTTCTTCTCGGCGTTTTAATGCAGCGCGAGGACGTTTTAGAAAGCGACTGGTGTTATGCGCGGTGCCGCGAGGTCGAAGCGTCGCCCGACGGCTGGCTCGATCTCTGGAGCCGATTCCATTACAAGTCAACGATAATCACGCTTGCCGGGAGTGTTCAGGAGATACTTAATGATCCTAATGTTACGATCGGTATTTTATCCTATAACAAGCCGGTAGCGCATAAATTCGTCGATCAGATCCGCCGTGCGCTTGAGGGAAGTGAGCTTACGAGTCTTTTCCCGGACATTCTATGGGCAAAGCCGCCGCGCCTAAACTGGTCGACGCAGGGCGGACTTATCGTTAAACGCACGGCGAACCCGAAGGAGCCGACGGTATCAGGCGCGGGGCTTGTTGACGGCCAGCCGATCGGCATGCACTACGCTCTGCGAATCTACGACGACGTGGTGGTGCGCGAATCGGTAACAACGCCTGAACAGATACTTAAGACGACCGAGGCGTGGGAACTGTCGCTTGCGCTCGGCACGAACGACGGCGGCCGCGAATGGTACGCGGGAACTCGCTACCATCCCGACGACACTTATTCCGCCATTCTCAAGCGCGGCGCCTTACAGGAGCGTAGACGGCTCTGTGAGGACTCAAGCGGCAATCCTACGATGATGACGCGCGAGGCGCTCGATGCTCTCAAGCGCAAAATGGGGCAGTCTACCTGGGCCGCGCAGATGCTTCAGAACCCCGTTGCCGCCGGTGTCAGGTCGTTCAAGGATGAGGATCTCTGCTATTACGACAGGATGCCGACGCGCGAGAGCATGAATGTGTACATATTCGTCGACGGCGCGAGCTCGAAGCGCAAGAAGAGCGATAAGACGACTATGTGGGTAATTGGCTGGGGAGAAGATCAGAATTATTATCTTCTTGACGGGATCCGCGACAAGCTCAATTTGACGGAGAAGACCGACTGGATTTTCCGGTTGCACCGCAAATGGCGGCCGAATAATGTTTTCTGGGAGCAGGTGGGACCCATGAGCGACGTCGAACATGTGCGATTCGTGCAGAATAACGATCAGAACTACCGTTTTTCGATAGTTCCGATATCCCGAGGACCGGCAGATAACAAGCGAATGCGCATTGAGAACCTTCAGGCGCCGTTCGCCGCGCACAGGATATGGTTGCCGCGCAAACTCATGCAGCCGATGAGCGACGGCACGGTGAGGGATATAATATCGGATTTCGTCGAAGAAGAATACAAGTTTTATCCGATCGTCCAGCACGATGACGGACTCGACTGTTTCGCGGATATTATGGACGTGCCGATTGTGGCGATGACGTCGTTCCCGATGCCGCGCCAGTCACACTCCGAACCTTACCGCGCGAATACTTCATGGAAGCCGTTTTGACGGTTTTTGAGGGTGTTTCCAAAAACCTGTCAAGAGGAAATTTCAACTTTTTTTAGGGTCGATTTTTCTTCTATTCGCTTATTGCGTTCTTTCGCCGTTAGTCGCGGCTAACTAAAAAAGAAATTTCAAAATCGTGTGATATATTATACATGCGCGAAGGCGTGAATCGTAAAACAAGGAGGTAAATATGGGCGGAGGCGGTAAAAGCGGCGGTGCTCAAGTTCAGTATGAGCCCGTGAAAAGTGCGGAACAGTCAATGAAGGATGCGGCCGATGAGGTCGTGCGCGCTCAGGAGATGAGGCGCGGGATCACTTCGACTTTCAACCGCAAAACTATGGCGAGTGCTGCGGCATCTCCGGCTACTGCGGGCACAGCCGCGAAACTCGGGGCTTAAAGGACGTTAAAAGCAATGTCTGAAGCCGGGTACAGAATGTATGAGAAAGGCGTGGATTCCGCGAAAAGGTTCGCTTTTTCGTGCAATACCGCCGAGCTTAAGCTCTGGCTCAATCGCCGCAAAGCGTCTCTTGAGAAGGTCCGCGAGAACTTCGAGCCGCTCTGGAAGGAACTTCGGCTTTATTTCGAACCGAATTTCGGCAAGGCGCTTCTGGAGAACTCCGACCGCAACCAGAGCGCATCGACGCGCGACGATGAGAAGATTCTCAATTCCAAGCCGCGCCAATGCGTGCACCGTTATTCTGCCGGCATGCAGTCGGGCATCACCAACAAGGCGCAGCCGTGGTGCTCGATCGTTCCGAAGCTTATCGACGAAGACGAAGCCAGTGATCCGGAACTCAACAAGTGGTGCAACAGCGCCACAAATGAGATTCTTTCCGCGCTTGAACGTGCCAATTTCTACCGCATTTCGCAGAACGTCTATCCGCACGGGGCGCTTTTCGGGACAAGCGCGATTCTTATTCTCCGCGGCGAAGAGCCTGGAGACACTCATTTTCATCTGATGGATGAAGGCGATTATTGGATATCGGAAGACCGCTACGGAGCTGTCAATACGCTCATGCGCCGCGTTTCAATGACGCTTGATCAGGCGCGAGAAGAGTTTTTCTTTGGCAATCTGCCCGAGTCGTGGCGCAACCGGATCAAAGAAGGAAAGCTCGAGGAGCGCGTCGAGGTGATGAATCTCATCTGCCCCAACGACGGCTCCGAGAAGTTTAAGGATGTAGACAAGTCACGCGCATACGTTTCGATTTATTGGCTTGCGAATCAGTCTGGCGCGGAGAACGACGGGATTTTAGATATTTCCTCGTTCTCTTACAAGCCGTTCGCGGTATTGCGGCAGATGGATTCCGGCTCGGTCTACGGTAAGGGTCTCGGAGAGATGAGCCTTCCCGACTGCAAGGAGCTTCAGAAGCTTGAAGAGTATCTCTTAAGGATGATCGCGAACGAAGCGGAGCCGGCGATGATCGCGCCCGCCACGATGAAGGGCCAGCCGATCAACATGTTCCCCGGGGGCGTCACGTTTTACGACGGCATGATGCAGTCGGGCGCGGCGCCGATCGGGCGGCTCTTTCAGACGCAGGAAGGTATCGACAAAGTCGACATCAAGATCTGCGACATCGCTGCGCGTATCGGGAGTATCTGGTACAACGATCTTTTCGCGATGATGTTTCAGGTGAACGCCTCGAACCGCAATCAGAAGACTGCGACGGAAGTTGCGGAGCTTTCGGCCGAGAAGGTGACGCTTTTAGGGCCGGTTCTGACGCAGATGGATGAATTCTTAACTGCCGTCATCGATGGAGTATTCCGCATACTTCTCGAAGACGGCGCAATCGGCGAGCCGCCCGCGGCGCTGATGACGGGCGACGCGGACATATCGGTGGAGTACACTTCGACCATTCACGCCGAAATGCGCGCGGCGCTTAAAATGCGCTCGATCAACATGCTGATCGAAATGACGACGATGCTTGCGCAGGCCAAGCCCGAAGCGCTCGACAAGATTGACGTCGATCACATCATCGATACCGTCTGCAAAGTCTATCCCGGCGCGGCGGCGTTCGTCAAGAAGACGGCCGAGGTAATGAAGATCCGCGAAGCCCGCTCGAGAGAACAGCAGCAGCTTGTCGCCAATCAGCAGCTCGCCGAGATGATGAAGAACGCGGGCGCGAACGCGAAAGCGCTCTCCGAGACGCATATCGGCAACGGCAATGCGCTTGAAGCGGTGATGGGAGGTGTGGCGTGACACATCAGTTCAGACGATCCGAAGAAGTGAAGGAACTCTATCGCAAGTTCGGCGAGGAAGATGCCGCGCAGAGCGTGGAAGATTACCGCGAACTTTTGCAGATTCCCGCATTCCGCCGTGTTTTCGCCGGAATACTCAAACGTTCCCGCGTTTTCGGATCGATTTCTTACGATTCCAACGACACCAACGCCGTAATGAAGACGGTCGGCTTCCGTGAGTTGGGAGTCGATATTTACATGGCCGCCAATCAAGCCGACGGCAAAATGGTTTTAACGGCCATCTCCGAGCGCAACGAACTCGAACGCGCCAGGAGAGTCAAAATTGATGCACTTACCGAAAAGAAAGGAAACTGAAAATGGAAGAACCTGTAAATACTCAGCCCGCCAATCCGGCCAATCCGCCCGCGAATGAGCCCGCCAATCCGGCCAATCCGCCCGCGAATGACCAGAGCGAGCCTACGGAGCCGAAGAAGCTTAAATCGCTTCTCGATGATGACGATGAGCCGCCCGCCAATGAGCCGACCGATCCGGCCCAGCCCAGCGCCGAGGATATCGACGCATGGGTGAAGAGCGTCCCCGCGCTCGATCTCGGCGACGGCGTAAAGTGGGATGATGCCGCGCTTAAGGCAATGGCGCCGTCACTGATGGGACTTGAGAAGGACAAGGCCGATGCGGTTATCAAGGCTTATGCCGACTACACAAAGGGCATTGCCAAGGCTCAGGCAGAGGCGGCAGATGCGTTCAACAACGGCCTTATCGCCGAGTGCAAGAAGCGTTTCGGCGAGGATTTGAAGAAGGTGACTACGCTCGCCAAGCAGGGCGGCGTTGCCGTTTTCGGCGAAAAAATTTGGAATGAAATGAAATCCGTGCCGGCGTTTGCGAATAACCCGGATATTATGGAAAGGCTGGCTGACATCGCTCGCAAGTTCGCGACCGACGGCGGCAAGGTCGCGCCGAAGGGCGCTGAAGTTGGGTCGGACAAAGGCGATCTTCTGAAGCGCATGTACGGCGGAATAAAGGTCTGAATTTCCCGTGTGGGGAATGGGCCTAAAACAAAAAAACATCCGAAAAGGAAAGGTAAAAAACAATGGGTGTTACACTCAGCGCGAAGCGCAACCCGACCATGGCCGACATCGCACGCGGGCAGGTCGACGGCAAGTTCGACAAGGATATCGTCGAGCTTGCTCTTGAATCCAACGACAACCTCGGTCACTTCGTGGCTCTTCCCTGCAACAAGGGCGATCACGACGTCACCACCATCCGCACGGGCATTCCCGAAGCGGCGTGGACGAGCTTCTACGAGGGCGTTCAGCCTTCCAAGGGCTCCAAGGCGCAGGTCACAAACTCTTGCGGCAAGCTCGAAGCTCTCATCCAGGTCGATGCCGACCTGATCGAGACGACCGAAGACGCCGAACAGGAACTGGGCGACGAGGCTTATGCCCAGGGTGAAGCGATGGGCAATGAAGTTCTTTCCACCGTTTTCCACGGCAACACCAAGGTCAACGGCAAGAAGTTCAACGGCTTGGGGCCCGTTTATTCCAAGCTCCCGACCGCGAACACCACGAAGAACGATGCCGAGTTCTATGTTATCGGCGCGAAGCGTTCGGAGTCGCCCGACAATTCGGCTCTGCGCGACATCTGGCTCGTCGGCCACGGCCGCATGGGCGCCGCGCTCATCTACCCGAAGGGCTCGTCCGCCGGTCTCACTCGCGGCAGTGTCGACAAGGCAACCGTCTCTACGACAGACGGCAAGCGCCTTCGGATGCTCGAGCAGTTCTTCAAGTGGAAGGTCGGCTTCCGCTGCAAGGATTTCCGCAAGTGCGTGCGCATCTGCAACATCGAGTCGAACAATCTCGAAGCGCTCGATCTCGACATCGGCGAGCTCATGCTCAAGGCGGTCGTGCGCGTGAACAAGACTGGCGTCAAACACAAGTTCTATATGCCCACGAGCATCTACGAGTGGCTCTGCGTCAAGACCCGCCGCGACAAGGTCGCGAACGGTAACTTCTCGTTCGCCGAGTACGAGGGCAAGCTCATTCTCCACTTCCAGGGCATTCCGATCTTCACGGAAGACGCGCTCGAAGTCAACGAGGCTGAGGTGGTCTAAGGAGTGATTAGTCGTTAGTGATTAGTGGTTAGTCGTCAGTGCTGACCGCTAAGCGCTAACGGCTGACGACTGAAACTGAAACAAAGAAAGGTATTTGAAAATGCTTACCGACAAACTTCTCGCCTTCGCGGATCAGAAGGCGCTCACCGTCACCGCCAACTCCGAGACGATTGATCTCGGGCCCGCCGGTGATGAAATCGACCGCAGCCTCAATCTCGTTGCCCAGCTCGACGATTGCGGCTTGGTGACACCCGAATCCGCCGGAATCACGCCCGCACTCCAGACGTCCAAGGACGGCGGCACGACCTGGGAGACGGTCATGATGCTTCCGAAGGTTACCGTCGCCGACGCGAAGAAGGGCAAGAGGCTCATTAACTTCGCCAAGCTGCCCATCGGCGGCATGGGCGGTCAGATGCGTCTTGTCATGACGATCTCCGACGGCCCGCTCGTCGGGGCGAAGTATTCCGCGTGGCTCACCCGCAGCTGCGAAGCTTAAGGGAAAGAAAGGATCGCATACGATGAAGATGAAATGTCTTTTCAAGTCCGTTTTGCGTGGCGATGTCGTGAAACCGGGGCAGATCCTCGATCTCACGAAGGAAGAGTGCAGAATGGACGTCGTAAAGAAGTTCTTTGAAGCGGTCGAGAGTGCGCCTGCCGGGGAGAAATCTTCGGCGGGTGCGCCCGTTCTCGTCGCGGGGCTTACGCGCGAGCAGGCTATGTTGAAGCTTCAGCAGAACGGCGTCCCCGTGAAAGGCAATCTTTCCAACAAGGCGCTCGTTGAGCTTTACAACCAGACTTTCTCGAATCTCTCCGAGGTTGCCGACAAAGGCAAGAGCGAAGGCGGAGAGGAAAAGACCGAGGGCGAGACTACCGGTGCCGGCGGAACTACGTCGGAAGAGGAGCAGGCTGAATTGGATCTCGCCAACAGTTAAAATCAAAAAGGATTTCGGCAATGGACTCTTCAACTTTGCTTTGGACCGTCGACGCAACGCGCGGAAGCGTAAACTTCGGTAGACTCATTCCGTTCGCGGGCAACACATACGAACTTGTGTTCGCGGGTGTCGCGATTGAGGAAGAGTATACCGCTTACGTGATGGATGAAAGCGGGTTGAAGTGCCTTGCCAAATCCGAACACAACGCCGGTGAGTACACGATAGCATTCAACACCGCCGACTTGCGCGGAGAGTTCGAGCGCAATATGCACGAGATGCAGACGTTCCACGTCATTGTGCGCGACTCTAAGCGCGTAGTCGCCGAGGGCGATCTGTCTGTACAGTGGCAGAGTCTCTGGAAAGACACCACCACCGGCGAAGTGTTCACCATGCGCGGACCGGAAGGCAAGCCCGGCAAGACGGGAGGTAAGGGAGATCAAGGCTTTCCAGGATTAAGCGCATACGAAATTGCCTTGAAGAACGGTTTCATCGGCTCGGAAGAGGAATGGCTTAAGACTCTTAAAGGTGTTCCCGGTTCTTTGGTACGCGTCCAGAAGGTGGATGAGAACGGCGAAGAGACAGGCAAGTGGCACAACGTGTTCGTTAAGCTCGACCAGAATGGACGGTTGAGGATTGTCATCGGGAAGACCGAACATGAGCCGGACGCATCCGAGGATGTGTATGTGTCAACTATGGCGGACATGTCCGTCGGCGGCATAAAGGAATTTCTACAATCTCCCATAGTGCCTGTCATCACCGATGCAAGCGGCGAAGTCAATGTCGCAGACGATTCCGGCAAGGCCGTAAATACGAAATGGCTGCGCGCCTGGTGGTCGAAGATTTGGGAAGGCATTCTCGCGACAACGCAGAAGTTTTCCGCAGAATGCACGTTCCTCAAAGGAATTGTCGGCGATCTTAAGGGGAACGTCAAGGGTGATGTCGTCGGCAATCTTGAAGGCACGGCGGACAAAGCGATTGCGGATAAGAACGGGAATAAGATAGATAAAACATATCTGCCGCTCGCGGGCGGCAGAATGACAGGTCCAATTAAAAGTTCGATGGATGAGTTTTTTATAACAAGCGATGACCCTTCTAAATCCGTATTAGTGTCTGGTGGAACTGGATGGGGTGATGGTGCGTCTATTGTTCTACGAGGAAAGTCTAACTCAGCAAATCCCGGCGAGTGTGCTATATATTTGACTGATGGAGAGAAATCCATTATGCTTAAAGCACTCCCCGATGGTACGTTCACTTGTGGCGGCAATGATGTATTGAAGTCACGCTCTTCATCCTCATGGCGCATTATCGAATTGGGCGGCGGGATGGTCATGATGTACACAGCTGATGACTATACGGGGAACTCAGGAGATAAGACCTATACACTGCCTATACCGATGAAAAATACCGACTATGCCATATTCACTGCGGTAAATGTCATTGGTGGCGGATACAACGAAAGGCACAATTTCACCCGCACCACTACAAACTTCAAAGTCAATTCAACTGATGGATCGTTGGGATTCATCGTTGTCGGAATAAAGGCGTAGAAAGGAAGGTGAACGATGCTCGGCAGGAAAATCTACAAGAAGGAGTTCGATGCCGCCGGATATGGCATGGCGGCGGAATGGTGCAATCAGAACAACGCGACGATCGTGGAAGAGGGAGAGTTTTACCGTATTGTCGCATTGGGCGAATCCGCCCCGCCATCCTTCGAGGATCAGAAGAAGGTCTACGAGAACGCGGTGCAGGCGCATTTGGATGCAACGGCACAGACGCGTGGGTATGACAATACCTATACCTGCCTTTCGTATCTCAATTCAACGGATGAGATTTGGAAGCGCGAGAGCAATGCGTTCAACGTGTGGCGCGATTCGGTATGGCGCAAGGCGCACGAGATTCTCGATGCGGTTATGTGCGGTGCGATCCCCAGACCGACGGTTGAGGAAGTGATTGCGCAGCTGCCTTCAATCAAATGGTGAAAGGATAGAATCCATGGCTATAGTTCTTGAAGAATTGGAACCCGGCACAAACGAGAGGTATGTCGACGAGAAATGCGATCGCATTCTCGCCAAGCAGTTCATGTCGATTGATACCCAGAACGGGCAGTTCATGCTGCCGATCCGCAAGATTGGCGGCGTTCAGCAGTATATGCGAATGACGATCGTAGCTGTTGATGGAGTCTGGTCGGTGGATCTCGATCAGAAGTTCTACGTCAAAAACGAGGATGATACATATTCGGAGGTAAGCGCATGAATAAGTCGTTAGTCGTTAGTCGAAAGTTGGTAGTCGTTGGTGCAGTGTGCCTTGCGGCGGTTGTCGCCGTTGCCGCGCCGCGCCCGGAGAGTTTGCGTCTGCCGTCAGGGCCTCTGACCAACAGCTTTGAGATTGCGGGCGTAATGTTTCCGCCGTTATATACACAGGAGCTGTTTAGACAGAGAGAAGAGCTGATAACGCGTTATCGCGAAGACATGAAGCGCATAGAAGCCGAAGCGAGAAGAATTTATGATGAATCTCTTACCGACACCCACCGCAAGATTCTACAGGAGATTTCCCGCCAACAGGAAGAGGAGTTTGGTCGCATGCGCGCCGAAGCCGCCGCGAGGAACGCCGAACTTGTTGCCATAACGAACCGCAAGGCTTATGTCGTCAAGGAATATCATGAGAAACGCCGGAGCGAATACCACTATCAGCCGAAAAGCCTCTACTGGCTGGGCGATGAGGTTTTCAAAGAAACCGTCACCCGCGCCGAGAAGGGGAAAGTTGTCGTAAACATCCTCTATACGCGCGACAAGGACGGCAAGGAGAAGCGTCATCGGTACGATCCGGAGAGCATTGAGCGCCGTCTTCAGGATGCCGCGAAACAAAATGCGAAAGGTGGTGCGAAGTGAAGTCGTTAGTCGTAAGTTTTAAGTCGTTGGTCGTTGGTGCCGTGTGTCTTTTGGCGGTGGTCGCCCTTGCCGTACCCCTGGCGCCCGTCAAGTATGTCGACAATGTCGCTTCTAACGTACTTGAAGAGGCCAAGCGCTATACCGATACGCATACGCCCGACATAGATTTATCCGCTTTTGTCGCGAAAACGAACGCCGATCTGCGCGTCGATTCATCTACGAATGTCGTCTGGAAGTGCGTCTGGTCGAACGGCGTCGAATACATCTACGCCTACTCCAACAACACGAACATTCTGAAAGAGGCGATGAAATGAGGTTTTTAGTCGTTAGTCGTCAGTGGTTAGCGGTTAGTGCCGTGTGTCTCGCGGCAGTGTTCGCTAATGCCGATGAGATGAAACCATTCGGCCAAAAGCTGATGGTCGATCAGCACGGCGAGATCTATCCGAAGGGAGCGACGCTCGGGCTTGACGATGTCGCCGAACTTGCTATGTCCAACAAGCTCAACGAGGCGAAGATCGAGACCGTCAAGGAGGTGCAGGAGTCCACGCGGCGCGAAGTGGACCTTGTCGTCAAAATGCTTACCGGCGTCAACGCCTACGCGTACGTGGACGATTTCGTTGAATCCTTGGGCGGCGTTTCCGGCGTGAACACCAATGCCCAGTGCGCGATCGCGAAGTTCGAGGTCGGAGCGCGACACGAAATCATCGACGGCGTGGACTTTTCGGCACACGATCTTTTCTACTATTTCACCGAGCCGATGAACAATACGCCCTTTATTCAGTTTCAGACGGCGCTTAAAACAGGCGAGACGAACGTCTGGGACAAGATCGAACTTCAGGAAACCGTTTATCTCGGTACTGCGACCATCGACGGCATCGAATACGAGAACTGCTACCGCTCGACCGTGTGGACGCTCGCGTCGCTTGATAAGTGTTTCTACCGCGTCAAATGCGAAATCTCGCCGCCAGTCGGCGACGGCTCCACGTTCGACATCTTCGGCGGCATTACGGTTAACGGCGACAAGGGCGACACGAAGAAGTTTCATGCGCTCAATTACCAGGGCGAGACGAATACGCTTCATTTTGTCGGCGGGCTGCTTAAAACCATCGGTCCTTACGAGCCGGAAGAAGGGGGTGTCGAATGAAGAAAGAAATAAAAATGTTTTTTGCGGCGTTCTTTCTCACTAATTTTACGCTCTGGGCCGGCACGAAGGCGCTTACCGTCATCGAGAATTTTGCCGCGAGCGAATGCCCCGATTCCGTCACATTTTCATGGAAGGTGCGCGCAGTGGAAAGCCGCATCGTGCGGTTCGTCATGATCCAGCGCCGACTCAAAGGCGCGAGCGAGGAAGAAGCCTGGGAATATTACGGCAAGGCGGCTTCGGGAGATGCCGAAAATCTTACGGTCGAGGGCTTTACTCTCGACAACGATTACGAATACCGCGCGGTCGCGGTCTTGGAGGTTACGGAATGATTCGCCTGAAAGTCTTTATTCTCGCGTCTCTCGCTTCGCTTGCCGTCCATGGCGGCATTGAGACCAACTATACGCCGGCCGTCACGGTGAAGGGCTGGAAGCGCTATTACGTGACCGGTTTCGCCGACGGCACTCTCGCGGATCCGTCCGGCAAGATCGCATCCCGCGCCCATGCCGCGGCGGTCGAGGCGGCGGCGAAAGCGGTTGCGCAGATTGCCGATGAAGCCAAACGCGAGAGCGACAGGATTTTAGGCGAGCTTTACGCGAAAACGAATCTCATATCAACTTTCGCCAAGAAGATTTTCGTGCAGGCTGAGCTTTATCCTGATCTTACCGGGCTCACCAACTGCTGGGGCAAGGTTGTGAGCGAATGGACCGACGGGACGAATGATGTCTGCATGATTTATTTTTCGCGTGAATTCAAGGTTCCGCCGAAGATTTCGCGCCGCTACCGCACGGAACTCGAGAGCGTTTATGTTGAGGGGAAATGGGTCGATTACGACGCGCCCGGGAAGTCAGTTGACGGCTACGAGGGTTGCAAGGAGATCGTCTTCAGAAGGCCCGAGCCGATTATTGGTGTAAACTGCTTTTCGCGCGGGTATCTGAAGTTCGGTACTCCCGAAGGCGGATTCGATTTCGGGACGCGGACATTCACCGTCGACGGCGAACTTTATCACACTGGCGAATGGACGAACGCGCTCGGCAAGGTCTGGCGTTTCAACAATGGAGTAAAAACGGGAGATGAATATGAAGTACGGTAAATTTTTCCTTCTGGCGCTTTTCGCCGCGTTCGGCGCATCGGGCGAAGTGACGATCGAGCAGCAGAAGAAACTCGAGAAAATGCGCGAGCGCATGGTCGTCATTTCCCGTAAGCGCATTTCCGTCGGCGGCAAGGAGTATTTCGTCGAACAGATACGCAATCCGAAGGACGGGCGCGAATGGCGCACGAACGAGGTTTTCAAGATCGCCGGCAAAGAGATGCCTACGAGCTGGAGCAGGGTAAAAGCCGATCTCGAGACGCGTCTTGCCGCCGCCCAGAAAGACGCTGACGCCTATAAGGAACTCGCCAAGGCCGTAAAGCGTGCGGGGAAGAATGTCGAGAAGGTCGTCAAGGCGATCGAGAAAGCGCGCGAGAAGGCCGTCAGCGATGAGGAGAAAGCGCTTTACGATACTCTCATTGCCGTCATCATCGGAGAGGGGGAATAAGTTGGAGAACGTGAAAGAGCAGATGGAAGCGTCCATCATCCAGCGCCTCAACAAGCCTAATCCGTCGAATCAGGATATCGGCAAGGGGCTTTTGCTGATCGTCGAAAAGATGTGGAGCGAAGAGCGGCTTGCCGAGTTTGTGAAGGGCGTGCACGAAGAGAAGTGCAAGGATTGTCCTCACAAAGTGCGTCACGCCTCTGCGCCCGTCGAGAGCGACGGCGATCAAAAGGAGAAACTTTCGGGCAAAATGCTCGCGCTCATCGGTTCGCTCGTTACGGCTGTCGTAACGCTCGCGGGCGTCGTCGTAAAACTTGCAATAGGAGGTTAAAGGGAAATGTCAAAGAATGTAAAAGCCGAGTTTTTGAAGGGCGGCAGGATCCGTCTTATCCGTCCGTTTGAGGATGTGCCGCGCGGGTTTATCTGCGACGGCGCGAGCGTGCCGAGGTTTTTTTGGCGTTTTCTCGGCCACCCGTTCGACAATTACCACCTGAAGCCCGGCATCCGTCACGACTATGGATATGCGATGGGTAAAGTGCCGCGTAAGGTTCTCGACAAACGGTACCGCGACGATCTCAAGGAAGAAGGTTTGGGCTTCATGAAGCGCAATCTCGAGTATTTCGGCGTCTGGGCTTTCGGCCGCCGGCACTACAACACCAACAACACAAAAGAAAAGGAGACTCAGATGAAACCGTCAATAATAATCAAATCACTCGCTTTTGCGGCGCTTGCATTCAGCTTTTCAGGCTGCCAGACCGTGATTAAGGCAGAAAAGCATCCGGAACAGGTTCTGCCTATTGAAGAAAAGGTAACTGTAAACGGAGAGGATCGTATTATAGTTCGCGATTACAAGATTGCCTCGGGAGGATGGGACGCTTCGGCCAGATCTCCGCTTTTTGCGACGGAATCGCTTAAGGGCCTCGATATCGGCGTTCATACCAATTCAACTGTCTATTTGCGTCTTGATACATACGACCGTGATCTTTCCACCAATGCCGTCGTACTTACGGAGCGGACTTTTGAAGGCGCGGCGAATCTTGCCGCTAAAATAGGTGCGGCGATTGCGACATCCGGCACATCCGCTGGAGCTGACGCGGTATCTGCGGCGGCGAAGGCGCTTTATGAGAAGTTTACTGCCGCCGGCGGCAATGTCGAAAATGCGACAGTTGAGTGCAAAGACGGAGTTTGTACTGTCACCGACGGAAATGTAAGCTGTACGGACGGCAGCTGTTCGGATAAGAACTAAAGAAAGGATTACGGTCGTGACGAAAACTGAAATCTGCAACCGTGCGCTCGGCGTTCTCGGCCACGATCGCACCATCGACGACTTTGAAACCGACCAATCGACCGAGGCGCAGCGTTGCCGGGCGTTCTACAATTCGGCGGTCCTGAACTGTCTCGCGGAGCACGACTGGGACTTTGCCGCCGTCGAACGCGAACTTGGCGTTGTCGCTCCCGATCAGCACGGTTGGGCACGTTTCCCGCTGCCGTCCGACGCGCTGCGTATCTCGGCCGTATGCGAGGCGCAGGGGCGCCCGCTCAGGACGCGGCGCCGGTTGAACTTCATTCTTGTCGAGACTTTCGGCGGACCTGCCAGGATGCGCTACATCACATCCGACATAACGGAGAGCGATTTTCCGCACAAGTTCGCCGAAGCGGTCATCCATCAGCTCGCGGCGCTCATTTCCGGTCCTATGTTCGGTGATGCCGCCAAGACGAACAGTTTCATGTCGCTCGCCGCGCAGAAGCTTTCCGACGCCGTCACCAAAGAGACCGATGAAACCGCTTACCGAGGCGAATGGAGAAATCCCTTCATCAACGCCCGTCGCTAACCGCCAACCGTCAACCGCTACCATGGCTAAACTCATACAGAACAATTTTTCGGGCGGCGTTCTTTCTCCGTCGCTCTATGGCCGCAGCGACCTTCAGAGTTATTACAAGGGTTGTGCGCGCGCCGAGAATTTCATTGTCGCGAAGGAAGGCTCGCTGAGAAAGCGTCACGGCCTTTCGTCGCGCTTTGAACTTGCGGCTGATTTCGCCGATGTGAAGATTGTCCCGTACCGCTTTGACCGCACGGTATCGCGCTTTTTCGTTCTTTCCCGCGTGGGAGATACGCTTGAGATAGGTTTTTACGGCAAGAACGGCTTGCCGATCGGCGAAAAGCGCGTCGTCGAAGGGTTTTCGGGCGATGTCAAGGCTGTTCAGCACAAGCAGATCGGCGACCAGATATGGCTTTCCAACGGCGCGTTCGTGCGTATTCTCAATGTTGCGGACGCATCTGATTTTACGGTGGAAGAATGGAAGCAGGCGACCGTGCCCGAAAGCGTCGTCCATGACGACACGCTCGCTTCGCCGTCCACGCATTGGTCGATCGTGCGCTCGAAAGCGAATACGGGCAAGACGATTTACTACGGAGTGATCGCGGTTAAGGACTCCGTCGCTTCGGCCACTTCAAAAGGCGAATGCACGTGGTCCACATCGTGGGTTGCGGGAACTTACATCGACATAAGCGTGACTATCGCCGTAGAGGATTGCGCAAAATGGGATTATCTCATTGTCGCCAAGCGCTCCGGCGGATCGTACGGAGAACTTACGCGGCATTACATGGACGATACGCCCGACGAATGCTTTGACGCGCAGATGAAGGCTGTTTACGAAGGCCCCGACGGAAAATATTTTTCGGCCGCTGCGGTTTACAAATGGGCCGACGGCAAATACTATGACAAAGCCGAGGGCGAAACCGGCGCGATCGAGCTTCAGCCGGCGGAACTCAGCTTCAGGCGCTGGAACTTTCGTGACGACAATATCGCGGCGGGAAGCGCGGTTTACGGGCAGACCGATGTTTTAGGAGAAGGCTTCGGCAATCCCTTGTGCGTCGACTGTTTCCAGCAGCGCCGCGTTTTCGCCAATGCCGCGGTAGCCAAGGGGTCGATGCCGATGACCTTGTGGTTCTCGGAAGTCGGCAATCTCGACAACTTCTACGCCGATCGCCCGGCGGACGATTCGGATCCGTTCAGCCCGACCATCTCTTCGACGGGGCCGAGTTTCATCCGCTGGATCGTAAGCTATCAGGAAATGATGGTGCTTTTCACCGATTCGGGGCTTTTCTCGGTCGGTTTCAGCCAGCAGAGCGGTTTTTCCGCTTCGAGTTGCCGCATTTCGCGCTTCTCGAATCTTTCGGTGTCTCCCGATGTTCAGCCGGTCGTGACCGACGCGGGAATCGTGTTCGTCGCGGCAGACAACAAGACGGTTTACACGGCTTCCTACGATCTTCAGGAAAATATGCTCAAGCCCGTCAACCGCAGCGTGCTTGTCGAGCATTTGACGCGTACGGCGCAGATAAAAGCCGTCGCTTTGCAGACGTCGCCCGACAATGTCGTATGGGTCGTGACCGAGGACGGGCGCATGGCGACATTCACCTTCGAGCGCAATGAAGAGGTTTACGCCTGGAGCGAGGGCGCCGTCGACGGCGCGAAAGTTCTGGACGTCGTATCGCTCGGATCGGTTACCGACAGCTCCGTCGACCGCACCTACGGCGATCTCGTTTTTGTCGTCGAGAAGGACGGCAGGCGGTATGTCGCGACGCCCAACGGCGGATATGCCGACGAAATCGGCGGCGAAATCAGGAGCGTGCGCTCAGAGCTTACCACTTTGCCGCCCGAAAGCCAGGAGCGCACGATCGCGGGGCTCAAGAAGAATGTGAAGGATATTCTTCTCAAGCTTTACGAGACGGGCGGCATTTCCGTAATCCCCGCCGACGGCGGACGCGGCATTGAACTTGTCGAGGCGAAGATAAACCCTTCCGGCGGCCTTTACACCGGAAATATCAAGGTGATGCCGCGCGGCGTCGTTTCGCCGACGGGACAGGTGACTTACGTTTCCGACAATGACTTGCCGTGCGAGGTTTTGCAGATCGTCACCGAAGTGGAGGTTTCCTGATGAAATCGAAGCGCGGCACTTTCTTTCGCTTGCCTACCGCCGAGGATATTGACTTTCTCGCGTCGAATATGCGCGAGGCCGACAGGCGCGAGCTGAAAAGATGGACGGGGCTTGATGCTGAATGGGGGCTAAAAAACTCCATCGCGCAGTCCGAAGTGTGTTTTTCCGGAATTTTCGGCGACGGTAAGCTCGCGTGCATCTTCGGTGCGACGCGGATAAATCTCCTGGAGTCGGACGCCGTTTTGTGGGCGCTTTCGTCAACCGAGGTTGACCGGCATAAGGTGGAGTTTGCCGCCGCGACACCCGCCGGACTCGATCTTGTCTTTCGCGCAATGCCCGATACGTTGGAGTTCGGCAACTGGGTGGATCTCGATTACACGGGGGCTGTTCGCTGGATTGAGCGCAACGGCGGCGGTTTTTCGCTTACGACGCCGCGCCGTCCGGGGCGGTGCGGCGGTGAGTTCGGCTATTTCTACATGTTAAACCCTTATTTCAAGAGAGAGGAAGATTAAAGATGTGCGTGGTGACTTCAATCGTTGCGGGCGTGACAAGCGCCGTGATGGGAACGCTTTCGGCCGTGGGTACTGCGGCGGCGGGGGCGGCGACTGCGCTTACCGGAATCGGCACGGTTGCCGCGGGAACGGGTATCGCCGGAAGTTCGATCGGCCTTACCGGCGCGGGGCTTACGGGGATTTTGACCGCAGGCGCGGGAACCACCGCGGGCGCCGGTACGCTCGCCGGGCTCGGTTCGGCCGCCGCATCCACCGTCGGCGGCTTAGGCGCGGCGGCGGGCGGTCTTGCCGTTGACACGGCCACGGCTCTTACGACGAAGGCTTTCGGCGCGGGCGCGGCGAGTTTCGCCGAGTCGATGGGCGCTTTGGGTGCCGAGTCGCTCGCGTCCGGAGCGACGAGCGTTGCCAATTCCGTCGGTGTTCAGACGGCATCGCAACAGGCGCTTGCCCAGAGTGTTTTGAACGGCCAGATGGTTAACGGCGAATTTATCGCGGCGGCAAAGCCCGCAGGAATGCTTTCGACGGTTCTTCCTGAAGGCGCGGCCGCGACCGGCGGAGTTTTCTTGAAGGAAGGCGCGATCATCGCGCAGGCGGCCGGCGGCGGGCTTGAGGCGCACGGTGCGCACCGGGAAGGCAAAGAGGAGGCGAAGCGGCTGAAAGCTCAGGCGGCGGATGAGGAGCGTCGTGCCCGGCAGGAGATTGAAGCGGCGGAAATCGAGGCGAAGGATCTTGCACGCCGTCAAAAGCAGATAGTGGGGCAGGGTAAGGCGGCGGCCGCCGCGAACGGCGTGATGCTTGAAGCGCGCAAGGAGTCTGTGCCAAGCGTCTGGGAGCAGGATATGGCGGCGGAACTTGCCTGGGATCAGGAAAAGCTTTTTCACAACGCGTCGCAGCGTGCTGAAGCGAGGCTTCATAACGCCAATCAGATGCGTATCGGCGCGAAGAACGTCCGCCGCAGCGGAAACCTTAAAGCCGTCACTTCGCTCCTGAAAACCGGTGCGGGAATGGCGGTGAGCGCTTACGGTAAACCGTCCACCACACTTTACTCCTGAAGGAATTAGACTTATGCCTATGATGCCCCGTCTTGATACGTCCACGCGCCGCGTGGAGATTCTGCCTGAAAAACATTATGCCCGTTCGATCGCAGGCGAAATCGGCCGTGAACTCGGTTCTGCCGGTCGTGCGCTCGGCGGCGCGATGGAGCGCATCGACGCCGTCCGCGAGCGTGAAGCCGAGCGTCAGCGCATTCTTGCCGAGCGCAACGCCAGAGCCGCCGATGCGGATGCGAGACGGACGGCCGAACTCAATGACGCTCTTGCCGAGAATTTCATCGCCAACGCCGCCGTCGGGCGGGAAGTCGTCGACGAAGCGACCGGCGAGCGCAGGTTTGTGCCGGGCAAGTTCGCCAAGACCTGGTCCGAGATGAAGGCCGAAGGCACGGACAGCGTGAAGCTCACGCGCGAGATCCTGACGGAAATGCGCGAAGAGGAATGGTACAGGAAGATGGATCCAGCCGTTCGTGCTCACTTCGACAGGAAGTTTCTCTTCACGCAAGACCGCTGGATGCGCCGCGCCGCCGAAAACGACATGAAAGCCCGTCAGACCGACCGCGTCGAGACGATGAAGGCACTCATCGCCGAACGCGCAAGAGGCGTCGAGGGCGTTTACGGCGCCGACGACGCGACATTTCTCGCCGCCGCGACGCGTGCGTCGTTCCAGAATTTTCTCGATCTTGAGTCTTCCGCGATCGAAAACGTCGATCAATTCGACGATGTCCAGATCACGGCGGCGAACGCGAAGGAGATTTTCACCCAAATAAAGTGGCGCGACAACATTTCCGATGAAGAGAAGGTCAAGAAGTACAACCGGATTCTTGCGGGCGTCGGAGAATTCGCGGTAAACCGTATCACCGCGCTCACGAAAGCCGCCGCCAAAGGGCAGGGACTCGGGGCGATGAATGCCGAAGAGTGCATTGAAAAGGCCGGGGACATAGCCGATGGACTTCGCGAGACGTTCTTTATCGGCAACAATCCGGCGACCGGCAAGCCGCGCGAGATATTGACGGAAGCCCAGCACGGCGCCATTCTCGGCGAGATTGAAGTCGCGCGGAGAAACTGCGAGGGCATTAAAGCCTACGAGCAGCGCAAGGTGCGCGAAGAGAAGCTCCGTGACGTGGTAAAGAGCGAGCTTTCCATCCGCGATGTCCCACAGGAGCAGTGGGCGAACAACTACGAAACGCTCGGACGCGACCCGGTTTTGAGGGAACTCGATCCGCAGCGGGCGATGGCTTATCTCGATACCGCCCGGGAAATGCGCGAAGCCCAGGCTCTTGCCAGAGAAAAGGCGGCGGAAAGAACGCTTGAGCTTGCGCAGAAAAGCCGTAAGGCCGCACGTGACGCGAACGAGGAGGCGCTTGCGCTGTCGTTGAGCCGTCTTCAGGTGCTGGAGCTCGACGGCTCGATCGGCGAGGATGAGATCAATGAAGCGCAAGCGGCGATCTGGCGCAAGTTCCGCGTTGACGCGATGAAAGGCGGACTTTCTGAAAGTTTCATCCGCTCTTTCCAGGGGCGGCTCGTAAGCAGGCTTTCCGATCAGGAAAAAGACGCGATGCGGAAACTCTACAGCGCGTTCGGTTTTACGGGAGAACTTTCGTCCGACGGGCGCATTTCGGCATCGGACCGCAAGGCAGTCGAGAGCGAGAGCTTCTATGCGCCGCGCTCGGAGAGCGAGCCGTATCAGGAGGAAGGCAAGAAGATTTCCGGGAAGGATCTATTTCTTTACGGCGAGGCGTTTTTGCGTACGCTGCGAACTCTCGGGCCGGATGTCAACCGTGAAGCCGTGGTCGAAAAGGAGATTGCCCGCATTAAGGCTGACTGGGTGCGCGGTAATTTCGCCGCCAACCGTGACGCGGCGGTAAAGAACATTCTCGATATTTCCCGCGAAATAAAAACATCCTATTTTTTAAGCAACGAAACGAAAAACGAAACTAAAGACAACGAGGTGAAAAATGGCGAATCTTCTTCCAAATGACACGCGCGAATTTCTGGGGCTTGGTGAAGGATTGCCCTACAATTCGTTTGTAACGCCGCCGTCTTTCAGGCCGGAGGGCGGCATGCTGACCGACAAGAGCGCGTCCGAGCGCAAGGCCCGTTTCCAGGCGTCGGCCGAAATGCTCTTTAAGACGGATCTCTCGAAGCTTGACGATGTCGGCGTTTCCGGGCTTTATCAGTGCGTCACGGAAGGGATGTTCGGGCTTAAAGATACTGACGGACAAATGGCGTTCGGCAAGCGTGCCTCAAAGAATCCGCGCGAGAATCTTGAAATGTTGCGCCGTTTCGTGAAGGGCGATTATACGCTTATCGAAGATCTGGAGTACACCAAGTGGCGCGAGATGGACGAGGAAGGGAAGTTTCAGTATGCGCTTGAGAATGAGGCGAAATCAAACAAGGTTAAGTCGCATCTGAAGGGTGAGCGCGGCGCGAGTCCGCTGGAAGTGATGTTCTATGGGATGGCTGCCAATCCGCCGACCTCCGTTCCGGGAATGGGGAGAATGTTTCGGCCGCAGGAAGTCAACGAGGCGATGGATAAGCAGTATGCCGATTCTGCCCGGCGGCTACACTATGACGCGTTGAACGATGAAGAAAAATCGGCTTACCGTGCCGACGTTATTGGCGACTATGAAAAGAAGCTTTCGCGCCGTCAGACGCTTGCGACATATCTTCAGTTCGCGTCCAACTTGAGCGACAAGGCGGCGTACTATCTTGCCGAGTCTTTCCAGAAGGGCGCTCCAGATATCAATGTCGAGATGCTCGATCCCGAAGAGCGCGACCGCGTCTACAGCGCGTTTTCGCTGATGCGCGGCGACAAGAAGCGCGGGCGCATTTTGGGTATTGAGACGGACTTTACTGACGATACCGTCGCGAACCGCTTCCAGATGGGGCTTTACGGTCTTCAGCAGTCTCTCGTCGGGCTTGTCACCGATACGGGCGACATGATGCGCGACGGAGCGATGTGGGCCTACGCTAAAGCCACAATGGACGACGCGGAGCGCAAGGCGTTCTTCGAGGGATGGGACGCCAATGTCCGTGCCGAGCGAGCCATGGAACAGGCTCTTCCGGAGGCGGAAGGATGGTTCGGCGCCGGTTTCCAGGGGCTTATGGAGAATGTGCACTGGTTCATCCCCTATGGCGCGATCGTTAAGGGCGGCAAAATGATGTCTGCCGCGAACAAGACGGTTTCTCGCGCAAAGCTTCAGAAGGAAGTCTTTACCGGCGCGAAGGCGCTTGCCGAGATGAATGCGGCGGCCGCGAAAACCCGCTGGCTTTCCGATGTTCAGGGGGCTGTAAAAGCCGGCAAGGGCGCGAAAAAAGTAAATGAATTTCAGTCGGCGCTCGCCATGCGGCGCGAACTTGCCGCCGTAGAACGGTATACGAAAGCGCTTGAGGCTATTCCCGGCATTCAAAAAGCGGCGAAGGTGCGCGATGCCGCCGGTGCGTCGATGTGGGCTATCGGTGAAGCTTCGGCTTTGAGCGCGTTCGCGAGCGAATATGTCGCGGCCGCCGACGCCGCCGGGGTAAGCCGCGAGGAATCGATTATTACGGCGTGGGCGATCGGTCTTGTCAATGCCAGGATCGAAAGGCTTTATGTCGCGGGGCTTGAGTCGTCGCTTACACCAGCTCAGGTAAAAGCTCTTACATTCAAAGCGCTTTACAATGCCGTTAAGTCGGACGGCGCGGCGGGCTTTCGCAAGTGGTTCGTGAATCGTGTTCAGCGCGGTGTCGTAGAGGGCGCGAAGATCACCGCCACCGAAGGACTTATCGAAGAGCCGCTTCAGCAGCTCGCTACAGAGCATGGCATTGAGTTCGATAAGCTTTGCGCCGAGATGCGCAAAAACGGCGAGACGGATCTTGCCGACAAGGCCGAGGCTCTATGGCAGAGTTTCGCCAAGCAGCTGCCCGAAGATTACGGGGTATTTATCGACACGGTCGTAGATTCGCTTCCGACGTCGCTTGCGTTCGGCGCTACCGGCGTCGGGAATATGACACGTCGGCAGCATCTTCATAACGTGATCACGCGCCACATGAACCGCCGCGCCGGCTCTACTTCGACGATGCTTACGGCCCGTAACGGACAGGAACTCATGAGCGCGGTCGATTATGACGCAGGAGTTATTGATATCATTCAGCAGGCCGTCAACACACGCGCCGCCGTCGAGAACTATTGGAATGGCGATGAGAGCGACGAGGAGAAGAATCCTCACCGTTTTGTGGAAGCGCTGACCGCCGCTCGCCGCGCATATCGCAATCCACAGACGCGCGATGTCGTTCAGGAGGTAGCCGAGGCCGCCGGCGTTGACGTGAAGACAGCCGAGGTCATTACGCAGTATCTTCAGACTGAAGCGGAGGCGATAGCATTCTCGCCTCAGGCGAGGGCGATTTCGTCGCTTAGAATGTCACTTGCCGATATTGATGAGACGACAATTAAAACGATCCTTCCCGGCTATGTCGAGGGCAGTTACGCCGCAGATGAAGAAAACGGCATCTATTCAGGCCGCGTCAAACTCGGCGACGGCACGGAGCGCACGATCGCGTATCGTATCGGAGACCTGTCTGAAATGTTGCGTGAGCAGGTTGAAGAGAATTCTAAAATTGACAGTTCCTATGGTGTTTCGTTTGATATGAGGCAGGAGGAACTTGGAACTGGGATTACGTGGGCGTCGCTGTCGGATGCGCAACGGTATCAGTACGCATTGACTCTCTCTAATGGTATTTCAACTGGGCGCGGCGTTTTCGAACTTACGGACGCGAAAGGCGAGAAGGTGCGCGTCAATGCCGACGATGTCATCTATCTCGCCAACGGCAGGCTCGGCGATATCGGCTACGGTACGGCCGCCTCGATGGGTACGGCGCGGCACGAGACTTTCCACAGTCTCTGGCGCTTTGCCCGCGCGACGCTCGATGAAGAAGATGTTCAGTCTCTCGCCAAGGCGCTCGGCGTGGACGTTACCGCGAACGGCTGGGAAAATAAGCTCGATGAGGCTATGGCGCATCAGCTTGAGATGTACGCGTCGGGACACTACGTTTCGCATGCCGTTTCGTCGCGTTTCGATAAGATGCTCGACGGCTGGGCGGGGAGTGTGATTAAGTTCTTCGGCTCATTAGGTCCGGCCGATGAAGTGCGTGACCCGAAGACGGGTAAGTCGTTCGCGCTTAAGAACTTTTACGATGCCGTTTTGCGCGGCGAACTCGGCAGCGGAAAACTCGGCGTTGAGATCCGCAATATACCAGCCGCTCCCGCCGTTCAGCCTGGCGCAACCGATGTAAAAGCGGGTACAATCCCCGTCGAAGTGACGGATGAAGAACGTGCGGCACAAGATGCCGAGATGAGGGAAGAGGCGGCAGAAAGAGGTGAAGATAAAGGTGAAGGTGAAGAGAGGAAAGGAGTTAGTGGTCAGGAGTCAGGAGTTAGTGCTAACCCCTCAAAAACCAACTCCGCCGAGAATCCTGCCGACGCGTCGGTGCCGAATCAGCGGTATTACATAATCGGACTTCCCAATAGCGACATAAAGCTTGTCGGACGCCTTGAGGTACGTGATGCTCACACGGGACTTACGACTTCGACTGATGAGGACTATCACGATCGCGGCAATCAGAATCGTGACGACAAGAGCGAAGAGAGCCGTGCGCTCGTCAATAAGATTGCCGCGCATCCCGATCCCTTGCAGATAGGGACCGTCCAGCCTATCGCGAATAATGGGATTGTGTGGCTTTTGAATAACTCAAACGTCATCATCGGCAACCACCGCGTGAACGGCGTCCGGCTGGGCTACGAGAAAGGCACGGCGGGCGAGCTCGAGAAGTTCGTGCGCGAAGACGCGGCGAAGCGCGGCATTGAAATCGGCGAGCATGTAAAAGCTCCGCTTACCGTCTTCATTCTTGAGAAGATCGATGCCCCCGAGGGCGTTAAGGCCAATGTGCACGAAGTTGTGCGCTTAGCGAACGAATCGCAGAATCGCGGCTTTAACATCCGCGAGCAGGCGGGCAACGACGCGAAAATCCTTATCGACAATAATCTTCTGCCGCGTATGGCGTTCCGTCCGGACGGCAGAATCGACGAGACTAAATCAGCCGACGCGATCGGCAAGTTCCGCCAGGAGTCTGGTGCGCAAGGTATGGTCGGTGAGGACGGTATGCTTACCGAAGAGGGACAGACGCGCATTCAGAACGCCGCCATTGCCGCGCTTCTCGCAGGAACGGGCAACAACGCGCTTTTAGGGCGCATCATGGATAACGCCGGGCGGCTTGATATGGCGAGCCAACTCCGTGCGCTTATGAAGGTGACTCCCGAAATCATGGCGCTTGCCAAGACTAAACCTGAGTTCGATATTCGCGATGCTCTCGCCGAGGCGCTTACGCTCTATACCGAATGGCGCGAGAAGGACGAAGAGAAGCGTTCGGAGAAGGGCAAGAGCCGTCACGACTGGCGTGAACTCGATAAGGAAGGTAAGCGCAAGCGCGGCCTGTCGTGGGAAGCGTTCATGTCGCAGGGCGATATGTTCCGCACTCCCTCCGAGGAAGCGAAGATCTTAGGCGACCTGTTCGCCAGGACCGAAAGCTTAAGAAGCTTCGACCGTGAGGATGTCGAAAGCGCGGCGGGTAAGAAGCGCGTCGTCGATCTCATTGCCGACTATCTTACGGACTATATCGAAAACGCCAGGAACGTCAATACCGAGACGGACGATATGTTTGGCTCTGCTCCCGCGAGCCGCGCCGAGGTTCTTGCCGCGCAACGCGCCAAGGGCGAAAGCGGAGCGAGGTTTTCAATGTCTGCTCCAGTTGAACGGAGCAAAAACCTTATCGCACTGCACAATCTCAAGCCGAGCGATCTTGTCGCCGCTGCCGAACTTGAAGGGATGCCCGCGCCGTCGATAGCCGTCGTGAAGGACTCGATGGGACACGATGACTACGGGCCGATATCGTTTGTGTTCCGCTCTGACGTCATCGATCCGAAGGCAGACCGCAACAACAAGATCTATTCGTCCGACGCCTGGACTCCGACCCGCGGAAGCGTCAATATCGAATACAAGGTTCTCGACGAGAAACTTGACGAGATTATTGCGTCGCTCATGAACGCCGGAGATGAAAACTACAAGAAACTCTTTAAGGCGTTTTCCGAGCGTGGTTCTTTGGGAGATACGGCCGAGAATGCGATTGCCGCCGGCGAATACTACCGCTTATGGCACAACGACGCGATTCTGCTTTCGTATTTGAACAGCAAGGGGCAGAGCGTACCGCTTTCATTCCGCGAGCAGGCTATCAGCCATAACTACTCAAACGCGGTCGTCAAGGGCGTAGCAGGTGCCGTCGGCGACAAGATTGCCGAGATTTGGGAGAATGGCGGCAAGACCGGTGACGAGGAAGCTGTCGAGCGGATGTCAGAGATTATGCGTCCGGCCGCAGTAAAGGCGAAGGACGATGAGAATCCCGAAGGCGCGGCGGTTCGCACTTACGCGTCCATTACCGAGATGCGCCGCGATCGCGACCGTCTTAAGGTGATGCCCGAAGAGGAATGGAAGAAGCTGTACGATGAAGCCCGCAAGGATATGATTGACGCGGTTTCACGCTTGCAGTCGAAGCAGAAGGGCTTTTATAGCGACAATTCTTTCATCGAACTTGATACGATTAAGGATATTGTCTTGCAGGCATGGATCGATGCGAAGGGCGATAAGACCAGATATCTTTCCATCTGCAAGGACGAGCTTCATGTTTACGATGAAGAGACTTGCGGCGATATCTGGGACGTGATGATGCGTCTTCGCAATGCGCCGACGAAGTATTTCGAGGCGAAGCCCGAGCGCGTTGTCGGCTTTGACGAGGTTGCTTTCGCGGTAATCCCAGATGATTCATCGGCAGAGACGGTAGATATCCTCAAAACGCGTGGGATCGAAACCCATACCTACAAGGCCGAAGACAAGGAAGACCGCTTGCGTGTGCTTAATGAAGCAGCGAACGCAAACGACATTCGCTTCTCGGTCGGCGGCGTTTTCACCGGCTCGGCGGCAAACTACGAAAAGCCGTCGCTCCATGCCGTCGGCAAATCCAATGGAGTGGCTTTTGGCTGGGGATTGTATGGAAGCAGTGCAAAAAGCGATGCAGTAAACTTCGGAGACAATATCTACGAACAGACGTTCTTTACGAATCGTCCTGAGGGTGACGAGAGTCATTTGATAGAATGGGATAAGCCTCTTTCCGAAGAAAATAAAAATCGCATTCTCGATGGGCTTGTTTATCAGGCACGAAAGAATGAAGCCGTAAAGAATGCCGTTGAGAGTACGCTTGCGGATGAAGCCAGAGATTTCGGACTTGACCAGGACGAGGATTATGTGCCGGAAAGTGTAGAGGGTCTGGCGGATGATGTGCTCCGTGAGGCTATAGAGCGTACGATAGATGTACAAACGGATAATGGCAGATCGGTTTATACGCATCTTGCTGCATTGCTTACGGGCAAGTCCATCGGCGAAGTAAACAGTTTTGCCGGGCGATTAGATGCGTTTAAGGCTGCGTCTGAATTTTTGAGAGACGAGTGCGATATAGACGGTATTAAATATCCAGCCGAAGCGGACGGAGCAAAGCGCGGCGAGACGCATTACGTCAGCTTCCGCGACGACAATATCCGCGTTGACCACAAGTGGGTTGACGGCGAGCAGCGCTTCTCGATTGTTACGCTCGGCAAGTACCGTACAGACGATCTGCGCAGTTTGGCGCACCGTGTGAAGGATGGAGACACTAAAGCCATTGCCGAGGCGGGGAGACGGCTCGCAGTCATTATGCCGCCTGACGCGGTTCTCGTTCCGATGCCGTCACATACTGGCGAGCCTACGACGATGCGCCTTCTTGCCGATGCCATTGCCGCGAACGCGAACGCTGCGAAGGTTGTTGACGCTTTGCGGTCTAATGCGCATGAGTCGAACTACGCTCAGAAGAAACGCGGTGAAGAGCCTGCGGAAATTGAGATGCGCAAGGTTGCCGACATTCCGGAAAATGCCGAAGTTTACATTGTCGACAATGTGATTGACACGGGCGCGACATATTCTGCCGCAATGAAGGCGATTCCCAATGCGCATATTTTCGCGCTTGCCGATACTGACAGGACGCCTGAAGAGCTGCGCAGTACATTTAAGCAGAATATTGATAAGATTCTCTCTCGCTTTGACGAGGCTAAGGGCTTGTCTAAAGAAGAGATTTTCAAGAAATTCGATAATACGAATCTTGAAATCGGTTCATTGCCGAATGACTTGCATTTGCCTCAAGAGCTCTCTGTTGTCAAGCGTACTGTCAAAGCGGCAGAAGCGTATGTTCTTGATCATCTTCACAACAAGCCGCATCATGCACAGGTTCTTACGGCTGATGATGCACGGCGTATGTTGTCGCTCATAAATCCCAATAATGAAATGCGGATTGTTCCTCAGCGCAGTTCGTCGTCGCTTGCATTTATAGCTGCCAATCCGTCTGGTGGATGGGATTGTGTAGTCATTGCGCCGCGCAGAGGGGAGTTTTACGTATTCAAGACGATGTTCGCCCAAAAAAGAAAACCGTATCAGGATAAATCCCAAATACGGTATTCGATTGGTCTGGCTGAACGGGGCAATGCCGTCGGTTCCCTTATACGGGGGCTCCTCACGTCAATTCGTGATATCGACCAAGCGCAACAGATTATATCAAATTCCCTTTCCGAAAACAATGGGCCTGCGGAACTGCTCGAAGCGATGGGGCGCAAGGCGGCGGAGGAGAAGAAAAACGCCGAGAAGAATTCTGATGAAAAGCGGATGTATTCCATCGCGCCCGACATGACGGGCGGGATATTCCCTGAAATATCGCGCATGAGCGACGATGAGCTTATCACGGCGGCTGTCGCGGTCAGAATGGCGCTCGGTGAGACCGGCAAGTTCTCGGATCGTGCCGTCAAGGTCAATACGGTCAATAAGCTTATCCGCCGTCTGCATCCGGAATATAAGAGTACCGATGTCGGCCGTGAGTCGATGCGCGTCATTTCCGACGCGCGTAAGTTCGCCAAGAAGATCCGTGAGGATATCGATCGCGGCGTAAGCGACTCGCTTATCCTGGAGCATCTGCCGCAGACGGCCCGCGAACAGTTCGGCCGTGAGATGGTCGAAGAGGCTCGCAGAGGTCAGCGGCTCGGGCGTTTCGGTCAGAAGGTCGCCTCCAAGCTCGAGGACCGCCAGGCGCGTATCGTCGAAGACGCGGTGCGCGTTCAGACGGGTATGGATGTTTCGCTTATGGAAAATCTCTACGGCATAAATCTCTCCGAGACGCTTATGCACTTAGCCGAAAATCCGCTTACTGAAAAGCCGCCGACGTCCGTCGGAGCAGGCGAGGGCGAGAGCGTTCAAGCCGAAGAATCCGCAGGCGAAGAGGCAGAGCCGGTCGACGTTTCCGCCGCCGTTCAGGCAGCGGTCAACGAGATTGTCGGTACGGCAAAGACGGCGACCGATGCGAACGAGCGCAATCGTGAGGATCGTCGTGCGGCCGCCGGGCGCGATGCCGAGAGAGCCGCAGAGCTTGACGGCGAAGATGCGACAGGTGGCGGCGCGGGCGATGATTTCGGCGGCGAGGATATTGTCGCTATCGCTACGAAAAAGGCGGGGCTTGATCTTGAGAATCCGCGTCATCTCGCCGAATTTGTCGCCGAGCTTACGCGCCGCTACTGGATTAAGGAACATGAACTTGGCCAGAACGCCGAAGTTTGGCGCGATCTTGTCGCCGTACAGTTCCTTCGCAAGACGGCGCAGGGCATTTATGCGAAGCTCTGTAAGGATCTTACGTATTCGAGAAGCCGCGAGATGGCTATGCAGCATATCTCGAAGTTCGATCACGCCGCGACCGTTCAGGGGCTTTTGACAGAGATGGAGTTTGTGGGCGCACTCATAAACGCACAGCGCATCCGCGACACCCAGAAGGCGCTTTGCGAAAAGCTTGATCTTTTCTTGCGTCAGAAGTTCGGCGCCCAGGGGCGCTTTAGGCCCGATAAGGAAGAGGGTAAGCGCAACGTTTCGGCCGAAGCGGAACTCCGTGCGCGATATATGCGTCATGCGATGTGGCTTACTTCGGACGCGGCGGCGGATGAGGCCCGCGAACTCCAGGAGAAACTTGATCTTCTGGCGGTGGAGTTCTCGGATGCCGGGCGCGATCGC
This sequence comes from Kiritimatiellia bacterium, assembly GCA_045595285.1. Lineage (GTDB taxonomy): Bacteria > Verrucomicrobiota > Kiritimatiellia > RFP12 > UBA1067 > UBA1731. The sequence goes on from JAZOAC010000034.1 coordinate 44,110, forward strand.
GACCAGAGCCGCGAATTCGTTGAGACCATCCGCAAGCTTAATGTCCTTCGCGAGTTCGGCGCGCTCCGCTATAAGCCGGTCGGAGAGATCGAGGCGGCCGCCAAATGGTGGGAGGACTTCGAGCGCGGCGAATCCGACGACATCGTTCGCGCAATGTCCGATCGTGATATCCGCACGAAAAAGGCCGCGGAACTTCTGGCCAAGGCTTTTGCCGATCCTAAGCGCGTCACGGCGCGAGAAGGCGCAACGACGGCCGACAGGCTCAACAAGTTTCTGACGGGGAACATGGGCTTTGTCGCGCTTCTCAACGATTGCATGCGCCACGCTTCCGATGCTGACCGTGAGGCCGTAAAGGATATCGTCGGCTACATCCAGCGCGAGATCCAGAAAGCGGGCGACGGCGCAGCCACCGAGAAGCGTCACAATAACGATGCGTTCCATGCCGCGGTAGAGTCGATTTACGCTAAAAGCTTCAATAAGGTGATGAAGGAGATGATGGCCGAGGACGATCGTTTCCTGAAGTTCATGGGCGAAGTCGGCGGCAAGCGCGATATTCCCACTAAGGGCCGCGCCATGCAGCTTCTCGTCTCGCTTCTTCAGGAAGGGCGCAAAGTCGAGATCGAGGACGAAGAGAATCCCGGCAAGACGAAGTTCGTCTATGAGGGCGGCTACCATGACAACATCGTCAGGCACAAGCGTGAAGGTCAGGCGGCGGAACTTATGAAACTTATGTCTCCGGCCGACATGAACATGATCAAATGGCTCGGCATGTGGTATGAGCAGAACCGTCAGGATCTTTCCCGCGTTTGCCATTCGCTTTTCGGAATCGGCGTTTACGCGGAACTGCCGAACTATTTCCCGGTCAAGATGCGTCTCGATAAGCAGGGGCTCGAGAAGGGCGCGGCCGTCGGCTGGACGATCTTCCCGAAGGCGCTTACGCCGCGCGTCAAGAACGAGCGCGACTTCGATACTTCGGCCGACATCTTCCAGATGTGGTCGAGCCGTATGGAAGAAGGGGCGCAGTGGAAGCATCACGCCCAGTTGGGCCTTGAAATGCGCGGTATTTTCGGTCGTGCGGAACTCCAGGGCGCAGTCATCTCCAATCACGGCGAGGCGACAAACGCGCTCATGCAGGGCTTTATTACGGATGTTCTCGCCGGCAAGGGCGCGGTCGACCGCTCGACAGGTGATGTTCTGTACATTTCCGACAAGATACGCGGCTGGACGGCGCTTTGCGCGCTCGGCGGCAATGTCGGCGTCATGCTCAAACAGATGACTTCGATTCCCGCTTTCGGCTTTGAAATCGGACTTGCCGACACGGCGCGGCATATCGTCTCGGCGTTCACGCCCGAGGGACTTGCGGCGATGGGTAAGATCTGGCAGAGCGAACAGCGTAAGACCCGCTGGGATGTCGGAAACTCCGAAGCCGTCGCAAATGCGCTCAATAAGCAAGACGCCGGCTGGCTCAAGCGGGCGTTCCAGGCGTCGATGATAACCAACAAGCTCGGCGACGTCGTGCCGGCGCTTGTCGTTGGACAGGGCGTTTACCGCGATTGTATCGCGCGTGGAATGTCCGAGGTTGATGCAATGGCAGAGACATGGATGCTCGTCGAGCGCACCCAGCAGTCGTCGAGGATGGAAAATCTCGCATCCGTCCAGCGACGCAACCGCGTCGGACGCATCATGTTCCAGTTCTTGTCGACCCAGAGACAGTATCTCGATTATGAACTTCGCGCGATCCGCGAGGTAATCGCCCAGCCTTCATCGGTCAATCGTTGGAAGAAACTCGGTACGACCATACTCCTAAACCACTTCATTCTTTCGTCGGCTTACTACTGGATGGGACAGCTCTATAAGGCTATGCTCGGCCAGGAGCCGCCGGAGGATGAACTTACCGACTGGGTGATAACGTGTCTCTTAGGACCGTACGGATCGCTTTTCGTCGCGGGCTTCTGCTGCAACTATACGCTTCAGAGGGCGCTCAAGGGCTATTCCTACGGCGGAGGCTCGTCGATGCTCCCGATGGAATCGTGGCTTAAGAACCAGGTGAACGACGGCGCCAAGCTTGTCGAGGCGATTTTCGACAGCGAGGGCGACACATGGGACAATATGCTCGATGCGGCCGGAAAGTGGATGAGCGACTCCAATTCGCTCTTCCGCGACCTGCGCAAGATCTACCGCTTCCGGATCAAGGGTGAAGAGCAGAAGAAGCGCAAGTGACCGTCGACTCGATCGCGCGGCGGATCTCATCGGTCTTGTCCGCGTGATCGTATCTTTCGATAATCTTGTCGTTCGTCCACCCGCCGAGACGCTTGGCGAGATCGTCCGAAATGCCGGCTTCCGCGAGGCGTGTTCTGAAGGTATGACGCCAGGAGTGGAATGTAATCGACGGATCGGTAATACCCGCCGCGTCGAGAACTTTCTTGTACGGATATTTCTCGGGCGGAGCGGGATATGCTGCCGCGAATGTTGGCAGGACATATCTTTTCTTCGGCCGGTAGAGTCCGCGCAAGGCATCCCAGAGAACCGGCACCATCGGGATTTGAACATCGATGCTGTAAGCGGAAGTTTTGCTTGGGCGGGTATGGATGATGCCGTGCTCAAGGTCGATATCCTTCCATTCAAGTTTTGAAACGTCCACTTTCCGGAGCCCCGTCCAGCGGGCGATGAGCGACGCCTCATACCATAGCGGCACGGGGCAGTTTTTCGCCGCTTCAAGGACGGCGGCCTCCTGTTCGGGCGTGAACGCCGCATGGCGCGTGCCGTCCGTGACCGTCGGGCGCAAGGTGCGCCACGGGTTCTTAATGTCGTGAAGGGCGCTTAAAGCGTTCCAGACGGCCGACAGACAGCTGATGTATTCGTGGCGTGACTTGTCTTTAAGCTTCAGTTTGCGGCGCATATAGTCGGCGTACGTGAGCGCAATGTCGAACGAAACATCTTCCATCGTCTCGATCGCGTACTGTTCCACGGCCCATTCAAGGAACTTCTCAAGCCGCAGTTGCCTGACGCGCATAAGAGCTTTCCCGGGCTGTCGCTCCCTGCGGTGGATGAGATGTTCATAGGTGGTCCAGATGTTTGCGACAGAGAGCTGATCTTTTTTGCGCTTCTCTCCGAAGATGGTATCGAATATACCCGCAAGTTGTTTCTCGGTGATCTTGCCCTTAATGGCGAGATGTTCGGCACGTTCAATGGCGCGAGCATCGGCCAGCACACTTGTGCCGGTCGATTTACGGATGAATTTCCCCTTGCGATTGGGGTCTCGAAACATCACCCACCAGTTCTTTCCGCCGTTGTTTTTATAGAGCATTTTCGTTCTATTTCCTTATATCGTTAAAACCGTCAGTTTCATATTGTATCATAAAATGTATCATAAGAAAATGGACATCTTTTTATTGCTTAATATCCATAAAATATACCTAACGTTAAAAAATAATCATTTATCAATAACATAAACCAACCTCTATACTTTCCCGCTTCGGTTTGGTATAATATTGCAAGAAATGAAGGATAAAAGGAAAAGCTTTTTATGGTTTTAGATAAATCGGATATGACCGAAGAAGACGTCAAGTTGCAGTACATAACTCCTGCGATATTGGCGAAGTGGGATTGTGGACATGTTACGATGGAAACCAAAATCACTGATGGCCGTATCAATCTCAAGGGAAACTTCGTTGTTCGGGGAAAACCGAAGAAAGCCGATTATGTCCTCTATCTTGAAAAGGATAAACCCATAGCTATTGTCGAGGCGAAGGATAACAATCATTCCGTTTCCTACGGTTTGCAGCAGGCGATAACATATGCCAAGATGCAGGATATACCGTTTGCCTACAGCTCAAACGGAGATGGGTTTCAGGAACATGATCTTTTAACAGGTATTGAGCGTAATCTCGCTATGGATGAATTTCCTTCGCCTGAGGAATTGACCGCTCGGTGGGAGCGTGAGGCGAATGACGGCAAGGGGATCAGTCCAGATGAGAAAAAGATTGTTTCCCAGCCGTACTATTCAAGCCAGAATACTTACGACCCGCGATATTATCAGCGAAACGCCATCAACCGTACGGTCGAGGCTGTAGCCAGAGGGCAGAACCGGCTTCTTCTGGTGATGGCGACAGGCACGGGGAAAACCTATACGGCGTTTCAGATTGTCTATCGTCTGCTTAAAAGCGGACTTAAGCGCAAGGTGCTGTATCTCGCCGACCGCAATATACTTGTCGATCAATCCATACAACAGGATTTCGCTCCGCTTGAAAAGACGATTCACAAGATCAATTTCGCCAAGGACGATCCTGTTACCGTCACTTCGCATGAAGTTTATTTTTCGCTTTATCAGCAGCTTGCAGGCAATGAAGACGGCGATGATGAAGGAGACGCGGAGACGGTAGAACGCTTCGCGAAACTTTTCACCAGGGATTTTTTCGATCTTGTCATCGTCGATGAATGTCACCGCGGCTCTGCGAAGAAAGACAGCAACTGGCGCAGGATTCTCGAATATTTCTCTTCGGCTGTACAGATCGGAATGACGGCAACACCCAAGGAGACAAAGTACATATCGAACATAGACTATTTCGGAGAACCGATCTATACGTACAGTCTGCGAGAAGGAATCGATGACGGCTTTCTTGCTCCGTTCAAGGTCGTCAACGTCAAAACCGACATCTCTGACGGCTGGAGACCTTGTTTCGGACAGCGTGACAAATTCGGCAACGTCATCGAAGACCGCATCTACACCAACAGCGATTTCGATTACAATATCATCATCGAAGACCGCACATACGAGGTCGCCAAGGAGATAACTGAATATCTCAAGCAGACCGACAGGATGCAGAAGACAATCGTCTTTTGCGCCAATGAAGATCATGCCGAACGGATGCGTGTTGCGCTCAATAATCTCAATGCCGACATGGTGAAGGAAAATCCCGATTATGTCGTACGCATTACCGGTTCCGATGCCTACGGCAAAAGCAAGCTTGATTACTTCATCTCCGTCTCATCACCTTATCCGGTGATTGCGACCACTTCAAAGCTGCTTTCGACCGGCGCTGACTGCAAGATGACAAAACTGATCGTTCTCGACGAAATGATCGGTTCGATGACGGAGTTCAAGCAGATTATCGGACGCGGCACGCGTTTGCGGGAGAAGGAAGGCAAGAACCATTTCGTGGTGATGGATTTCCGCAATGTGACGCGGCTCTTCTCCGATCCGGATTGGGACGGTCCGATTGAAATAGACGAGGGGTTCGACAGCGGCGTGAAGCCTGGCCAGGGGACGGATGGTCCAGGTGATGATCCGCCGCCCGATCCGCCGCCGAAAGCCGATAAACCTGTTGTGGACGCAAACGGATGCGAAGTTCATGTAATCGGCAAGTGTGTATCTATTTACGATGCAGCCGGGCGGCTTCTTGCGCAAGAGAGCATTGTTGACTATACAAGGTTCAATATCCTAGGCAGATATGCATCGCTTGATAAATTCATCCTTCATTGGACGGCTGAAGAGAAAAAGGAGGCCATACGTGAACTCTTGAGGGAGCAGGGCATAGATTTAGAGTGGATGAAGTCTGATCAAGGAATGAGTGATGTGGATGACTTTGACTTTATATGTCATATCGCATACGATCAGAAGCCGCTAACCCGCCGCGAAAGAGCTGCCAATGTCAAGAAGCGGGACTTCTTGAGCCGGTACAGCGGTGTAGCGCGCGAAGTCTTGGAGGCCTTGCTTGAAAGGTACATGAACGCAGGGGTTTATGAAATAGAGAAAACCGAAATTCTTCAGCTTGACCCGTTCAGGAAATTCGGCAAACCCTCCAGAATCGCCGATCACTTCGGCGGCAGGCAGGGGTACTTGAAGGCGGTCAGAGAACTTGAACAGGCGATTTATGAAGGTGTCGGGTGATGATTTTTACACGCGGAGCCGCGGAGGTCGCGGAGAAGGGTGAGATATGAGAAGTGTTAATGAGATTACCGAAATGATTATCGACGCATGTATATGCGTTCACAAGAAGTTTGGTCCTGGGTTGCTGGAGTCTGTGTATGAAAAGATTCTTGTGGTTGAGTTGAATAAACGAGGATTAAAGGTGGAGTGTCAAAAGTCACTTCCTGTTGTTTATGAAGGGGTGCGTTTTGAGGATGCTTATCGCATTGACTTACTTGTGAATAATGAAGTTGTGGTAGAGTTGAAGTCTACGAATGTTATGCATCCTGTTTATGCCAAGCAATTGAAAACATATCTCGCTTTGTCGGGTCTCCATGTAGGTATTTTGGCAAACTTTGGTATGGCTACAATGAAAGAGGGGCTTAAACGCATAGTACATGCGTACGATGGTGCGAAACCTACACCCGAGGCCATCTCCGCGTCCTCCGCGTCTCCGCGTGAGAAAAAGGGAGATGGGATTACGGGATTTACACGCGGAGCCGCGGAGATAAGCGGAGATGTAAGAGAAGAAAGGGCTATTTAGTATGACAAGCAATCTGTCGGGATTTGTAAAAAGAGTCAGAGACATCATGCGCAACGACGCCGGTATCAACGGCGACGCCCAGCGCATCGAGCAGATAGCGTGGATGCTGTTTCTGAAAGTGTATGATGCGAAGGAACAGGATTGGGAGTTTGATGATGCCGCCTACGTCTCCATCATCCCGAATAATTGCCGCTGGGCGAACTGGGCGGCAGATGATCGTTCCGGGAGTGCGATGACCGGCGACAGGCTTCTTGACTTCGTGAACAACACCTTGTTCCCGACGCTCAAGAGCCTGCCTGTCACCGCCTCGACGCCGATTCGAAAAGCCATTGTACAGACGACGTTTGCCGATGCCAACAACTACATGAAAGACGGCGTTCTGCTGCGTCAGGTCATCAATGTCATAGATGAACTCGATCTTTCAGACTATGAAGAAAGTCATGCCTTCGGCGATATCTATGAATCCATATTGAAAGAGCTTCAAAGCGCGGGCTCGGCGGGCGAGTTCTACACGCCTCGTGCCGTGACCGATTTCATGGCAAAGACGATTAAGCCGAAGATAAATGACAGAATGGCTGATTTCGCATGCGGTACGGGCGGATTTATCACGAGCTGGCTTAAGGAACTTGAAAAGGAAGTCAAAACGACGGAAGATCGGGAGGCGTACGGAGCGTCCATTTACGGAATAGAAAAGAAGCAGTTCCCTTATATGCTCTGCATAACGAACATGCTTCTTCATGATGTGGATGTTCCGAAAGTATTCCATTCGAATTCGCTTTTGCATGATGTTCTTGACTACACGGACGATGACAGATTCGATGTGATTCTTATGAATCCGCCCTACGGCGGCAGCGAGAAGGCGGATGTAAAGAGTCACTTCCCCGCGGATTTGGCGAGTTCCGAGACGGCGGATCTTTTTATGTCGGTCATCATGTACCGCCTTAAAAAAGGTGGACGCGCGGCGGTTGTTCTGCCCGACGGATTTCTCTTCGGCACGGACAACGCCAAGATGAACATCAAGAAGAAACTGCTCTCCGAGTTCAACCTCCATACGATAGTCCGTCTTCCGGGAAGCGTCTTCTCGCCGTATACTTCGATTACGACGAATCTTCTTTTCTTCGACAATACGGGTCCGACGAAGGAAACTTGGTTCTATCGCCTTGATATGCCGGACGGCTATAAACATTTTTCAAAGACGAAACCGATAAAGCTGGAGCATTTCAATCCGGTCGCCGAGTGGTGGAATGACCGCAGGGAACTTACGGTTGACGGTTTTGACAAGGCGAAGAAGTTTACGGCGCGTGAACTCGCCGAAGAGTGCGGCTATAATTTCGACCAGTGCGGTTATCCCCATGTTGAGGAGGAAATCCTCGCGCCGATGGATTTGATCCGGCGGTATCAGGAGGAGCGCTCCTCGCTCAACGCCGAGATCGACCGCGTTCTTGCTGAAATCACCGCAAAGCTCGGAGGGAACGCCTAATGAATGATGCGCTTAAATACGATGATGCTGTCCAGGTAATCAAGACGGCGATTCTTCAGAGCCAGTATGAAGCGGCGCGTTCTGTCAATGAAAAGCAGTTGATGCTTTACTACGGCATCGGTAAATATATTTCTCTTAATTCTCGCAAAGGTTTTTGGGGTAAAGGCGCTATTGATGCCATCAGCGAACAACTCCAGAAGGAATTGCCGGGATTGCGTGGTTTTTCTGCGCGAAGCCTTAGAGATATGCGTATATTCTACGAGGAATGGTCGATGCTTGATAATTCCGATTTGGCGATTGGAATTGCCAAATTGCACGGCCATGACAATTTGGCACCCGCGGGTGCCGAATCTGAGATTGAAAAATGGCACCCGTCGGTGCCAAAATCCATTAACATTTCAGATAATTCCTTTTTCGCTATTGGTTTTACTCTTCACAGGACTGTTTTGTCAAAAGTTAAAAATATTGACGCGCGAATCTTCTACATCAAGAGATGTGTCGCTGAAAAATATAGTCGGGAGGATTTAGAGGCAAGTATTGCTCGGGACGACTATCATCATCAAAGCAGCCTGCCTAACAATTTTTCAAAAGCAATCCCTGCAGCGAGGCAGGCACTTCGCGCAATATCCGCGTTCAAGGACGAATATCTTCTTGACTTCATAAATGTCGAGGAACTTGGTGCACGTGATGGACAGGATGTTGACGAGCGGGTTTTGGAGAATGCAATCGTTCATAATGTCAGAAACTTCATTCTTGCTTTTGGTAAGGATTTTACCTTTGTTCGCAATCAGTATCATCTTGATGCATTTGGAGAAGACCAGTATATCGACCTTCTTTTCTTCAATCGGGAATTGAATTGTCTCGTGGCTGTTGAATTGAAGACCGGAAAGTTTAAAACATCGTATCTGGGTCAGTTGCAGGGGTATTTGACCGTGTTGGACGGATTTGAACGCAAACCGCACGAAAATCCTTCGATAGGAATTATCCTTTGCAAGGACATGAACAAGTCGTTTGTGGATTATGTAATCAGAGACTATTCCAGCCCCATGGGAGTGGCGACTTACAAGACGGCGAAGGATATGCCGAAAAAACTCAAAAACGCACTCCCAGATGTTGAAGATTTGCGCCGTCTTTTGGATGATGATAAGGAGAATATCGGATGACGCCGCAGGAATTGAAGAATAGCATTTTGCAATTGGCGATCCAGGGCAAGCTCGTCGAACAAAGGGCGGACGAGGGAACTGGTGCGGAGTTGCTGGAGAAGATTTTTGCCGCAAAGAACGCAAAGGACGCAAAGGACGCAAAGGGCAGGGGAAATAAGCTCACGCGGAGCCGCGGAGTACGCGGAGGAGGAGAGGATGAGGGTATCTCTAATCTGCCGAAGGCAGCTAAATCTCACCCCGAAAAATTCTCCGCGTCTCCGCGTGAGGAAATACCCGACGACGAAAAGCCTTTCGACATCCCCGAAAGCTGGGAGTGGGTGCGGCTGGGAGAGATTGGCACATTGACAAGAGGCTCTGGAATTAAAAGGACTGAGACTTGCGAGTGTGGCTTTCCTTGTGTTCGGTATGGTGAATTATATACGACTTATAAAACGAGATTTAGTGTAACAAAATCCTTTGTGTCCAGATCGCTCTATAACAATTCTAAAAAGATATGTAATGGCGATGTTGTAATGACATTGACTGGAGAAAATAAAACTGACATTGCTATAGCAGTTGTCTATGAAGGACAAGATGAGATTGCGATGGGTGGAGATATGACATGCTGGTCTCATCATGGAATGGAGTCATTATATTTAGTTTATTTAATGAATTCTCCTTATGCAATTAGTTGCAAGCGGGAACTAGCAACGGGGGATATAATTGTTCATATTTCAAATGAAAAGTTATCTTCAATATGGCTCCCTCTCCCGCCCCTTGCCGAGCAAAAGCGCATCGTGGCGAAGATCGAGGAGTTGATGCCGCTTGTGGATCGCTACGAAAAGGCGTGGAGCAGATTGGAGGACTTCAACAAGCGCTTCCCCGTCGATATGCAGAAGTCGCTTCTCCAAATGGCGATCCAAGGCAAGCTCGTCGAGCAGCGAGCGGAAGAGGGAACGGGAAGAGAGCTGTTGGAAGAGATCTTAGCCGCTAAGAACGCAGAGAGCGCAAAGGGGAAGGGAGAAAAGTCTCACGCAAAGTCCGCAAAGGCAGGGTCTTGCGTCTTGCGTGAGGAAATACCCGACGACGAAAAGCTTTTCGACATTCCCGAAAGCTGGGAGTGGGTGAGGTTGGGGGAGGTTGTAAATAGTCTTACGGATGGTACTCATAGAACTCCAAAATACGCAACAACAGGAATTAAATTTGTTTCGGTGAAAAATATGAGTGGAGGTTTTTTAAGCTTTGATAATACAAAGTTCATAACGTTATCAGAGCATGAAGAACTTATAAAAAGATGCCATCCAGAGCGCGGAGATATGTTACTTTCGAAAGTCGGTACTACAGGGGTTCCCGCAATAGTGGATACCGATGAGCCATTCAGTATATTTGTTAGTGTTGCATTACTCAAATATAATCATAACTTTTTAGATGAACGATTTTTGTATTATCTTCTTAAAAGTCCATTGGTTCAAATGCAGGCAGAAGGTAATACACGAGGCGTTGGTAATAAGAATTGGGTTTTGGATGCAATAGCAAAAACAATGGTTGTACTCCCACCCCTTGCTGAGCAGAAGCGCATTGTCGCCAAACTAGAAGAACTGCTGCCGCTATGCGAGCGGTTGAAATGAGGTGTTATATGGAATGGTTAGAGAAGGGCTTAGATATTTTATCTTTTTGCGGTACAAATAAGCATATACTTGGAATTTGCTCGTTATGTGGAATCATAGGTTTTTGGTTTACGATATTGATTGCTCTCAAGACAAAGAAAATAGAAAAGGTCTTGCATTATAATGATGTCACAGAGGTGTACAACAAGGAGCGTAGTTCATATCAGAAAGCATTTAATGGGCATATGACCAGTATTATAGACGATAAGATATGTTCAGATAAAATCTTAAAGAACATATTAAGAGATATTGAGTCTTACCGAGCTAAATTTGGCGATATTATATCATTAAGTGAGAAGTTTGAATTATGGAAATTTAGACAGCTTTTACGGAAATCTACTAAGAAGGTAGATTTTAATGAAGTTTGTAATTGTTTAGCGATTTTATCGGGTCGTCTATCTAAAAAAGGAGATAAGAAAAATGGCTGAGAAAAAATACCTTGATTTTATTAGGAAAATTATCCAGCAAACTAAGGAGAATGTGTTGCAATGGGACTATTTGGATACGAATAAACCTTTGTATGAAGGGATGGGATGGGTGAATAAGAAAATTAATTATAATTTTTTCTCTCCTAGTACAGAAACTATACTGCCGAATTTTGACGTAGAGGATAGTTTCTTTACTAGAATTGATGGAATGTCTGTCGTCCTTTTTGTGCGACAGGAAGAACTTGCAAAACTATATGTTGTTCCTAATACCTATCGAAAGGTGGTAATTTTAACGCCAGACGAATATGGAGAGTACATTACGCAACTATTTAATGTTGTGCAAAGTAAATTCCCTAATGCTGAATCATTTATAGATAATTTCCTCGATAAAAATGGGAATGAAGGAGAAGTTGCTAGTTAATGTTAGAATAGTATATTTTCAGAGTGATAAGATTCTTATTTGAAGGATAGTTAATTTTATGAGTGTAGAGGCATTTCAAAATCAGTTAAAAAGAATTGATCAGGTTATTGCACAACTTGAAACTCGCATAGCAAATGAATCTCGAATTGAAGCTGATTGCTTGTCGAATATATCACGGATAGAGCAATCATTGCAACGAGCACATTCAGCATCGGCATATAATAGTTGGATAAGCCAAAAAAATAGGTATCAAACTCGAATGGGTAATGCTATAAAAGCTAGGGCTGAACTAAATAAACAAATTGCAAGTAAGCGAACTGAGCGAACGCGTGTAGCCGGATATTTACAGCAAGCTATAGCGCGAGAATCAAGGAAGCATCAACAAAAACAGAATGCTATCATGAAGAAGTATCAAGATCGAATTGTGGAGTTAGAGGGGGCCTTGAAGCAGGTTGTTCACTCGCAACCACATGTTTCTAATATATATTCGGAACTAGGGATGCAAATTATGGAATATGATGTTTTTATTTCGCATGCAACTGAAGATAAAGAGAGGTTTGTTAATGAATTGGTGGAAGAGTTGAAAAAGCGGAATGTGAGAGTTTGGGTGGATGTGTTGAATATCAAATGGGGAGATCCATTGCGAAAGAGTATCGATGAGGGATTGAAAAAGTCGCATTTTGGTATTGTTGTGATATCAAAGCATTTTATCGCGAAGGGCTGGACGCAATATGAATTGGATGGATTGTTTGAGAAAGAAATGTTGGGTGGAAAAGTGATACTTCCCGTGTGGCATGATATCACGAAAAAGGAAGTGTTTGATTTCAGTCCTACATTGGCCGGACGCAAGGCAATGACAACAGGCAATATGACACCTGCGGATATTGCAGAAGAGTTAATGGTGTTATTGCATGAGAAAAAAAAATGATTAGTTCAATGGTGAAGTAATTCGCTGAAACGATAATAATAGAAATGCATTCGTCATGGCATACATTAAACTATTTCGAGCTGGTACAAAAGTCAAGGAATTGAAGTTGTCGGCGGTCGATCTGGATAAGAAGTTGTAGGCGTTGATTGAATGTAATATGGAAAAATTTTTAAGATGAAGTTTTCGTTTGAGAAAGATTTTTTGCGCGATATGACTAAAATCGGGCATCACGGCACAGACAACGGCTAATTGTGCTTGAAAACCATTTCTGATTTCGAAAAGGAAAAATCATATGGAAACACAACCGACAGAAGATTACATCATTCCAGATGAAGATAGTACATTTAGTTTATTGCCTGATGGGAGAGAAGTGACATTTCCAGATCTTGGCGGGTTGCGAAACCATGTACAAGAAGAGATTGCAGCATGGACTAATGTGGAAAATACGATTGCGGATAGATATAAAACGGTTTTGAGTAAACTTGAGAATGTTACCAAAGAAGCAAAAGATGGTCGTATTGAACTAGGCGCATTGTCTGAAGTTAAGAAGCTTTTGCAAGAATGGGCAGTTAATACGAATGGTATTAATTCATGTGTCGATTCTCATTCGCGGCTTGGACTGTATATTAAAGAATTAAAGGGGCGAAAGTTGCAGGGATCTGTGTTTCGAGATTTTTGTTTGCTGGCAATGTTCGTTCTTGAATATCCGCTCCCTCAAATAAGATTTAATTCCCAAGTGTTTCCATTAGCGATTGAGGCAGCTAAAATTGCTAAATATTTTGCGTGTCCGGAAGATCTTACAGAGAAGATCAATGATTATAAGAGACGTATAGAAGAATTGACTGATTCAGCAGAAAAGATTGACAGAGATTATGAACTACGGAAATCGCAGTTTGAGAAAAAGCTAAGTATAGCGGAACATAAAATGGCGGCATTGGAAGACGCCTATTCAAAGAAGTTGCAACTTGAGGGACCTGCTCAATATTGGGATAAATTAGCGAAATCATATTTGAAGCGAGGATGGGTCTTGCTGTTTTTAACTTTTGCGCTTGGTATAGTCATGATTAGATTTTTATTAAATATTCTGCTTGATATTGACACAATAGCACTTTTAAATCAGACGGAATTGA
>JAZOAC010000035.1:0-53436 GCA_045595285.1 Kiritimatiellia bacterium
GATCCTGATAGAACGCAGTTTGTCTCTGAACAGGAATTTGATGTTACGAATCTTGCCGATCTGAAGCCGATCGGCATGCTGTTTCAGACCGGCTATCTGACGATCAAGGATTATTCGGATGGTTTCTATACGCTTTCCGTCCCGGATGAGGAAGTGCGGAGGGATCTCAATATCCTGATGACGAGTGTCGCAGCCGAAAAGGATGTTGCATGGGCTGCAAGCTTGGGTGCAAAACTGCGTGCCGGTGCATTCCCAGACTTCTTCCTCGGGCTCAAGTCGCTCTATGCGGCGATGGCCTACGGCTCTACGGAAGCCTCTGTCCATGAGAACTCATACGCCCGCTGCCTTTCGTTCCTGCTTGCCGGAAGCGGCTTCCGCTTCACTATGGAGGATGTGCAGGCGAACGGACGCGCCGATATCGTGGCAAGCCATGTGAACGGCGTATTCATTTTCGAACTCAAGGTCGGCGAACCGGTCGACAGGGCGTTCAGGCAGATCCGCGAGAAGAACTATGCCGCTCCGTATCTCGCATCCGGTCTTCCGATCCATCTCATCGGACTTTCCTTCGACCCCGAAACCCGCCAGCTTGTCGACGCCGTGGCGGAAAAGTTCGAGTAGGGCAGATTCCATTCCCCCTGAATCTTCCGTTGTTTGTCCCTTTGTGCGCGGATGCCGTTTTGCTGACATTTCAGCTCTTTTTCGCGTATTATTTGTTTTCGTAAATGCTACGATAATAAATTCGCAATAGATGCTATGTATTTTTGATGGTATGGTATACTCGTACGCGTGAACAAAGGAGAAAAAGGAATGAAAAAAAAATATGCGTCAATAGTAGGCTTGTTGGGGCTTGCAGCATCTGTTGTTTACGGCGCGTTGCCGCCGCTCATCAAGACCGGGCCCGACCGCAATGCAACGCAGCTTCAGGTGTCGCTGAAGAAGATCGGCTGCCTTAAGCCGAAAAGCGTGAAGGAGGTCGGGGACAGCAACTTCACCATTGACGGTGCGCCGGTCGACCGCGACTTTGTGGATTTCGATAAATACCGCGACTATCTTTTGCCGCTCGGAGTGAACAAGATCCGTATCCTTACCGGCTGGGCGAAGAGCGAGCGCGTAAAAGGCAAGATCGACGTCGCATGGCTCGACCATATCGTCGATTGGTGCCTGTCGCACGACATCAATCCGCTTCTTGAGCTCAGCTACGGCAATCCTATCTATCCCGGTGCGGGCGGTGCCGGGCTCGGGAGCAGCATCCCCAACACGCCGGAAGGGTTGCGGCACTGGGATCGCTGGGTCGATTTCCTTGCGAATCATTTCAAAGGTCGCGTGAAGGAATGGGCAATGTGGAACGAGCCAAGGTTTGCGAGCAATGCACCGCCTGCGATTGCCGCTTTCAATGTCCGTAGCGCCAAGATACTCCGCAAATACATGCCAAATTGCCGGATACACGCTCTTTCGCTTGCCGGTTCGCTGCCGGAAGTTCTGGAAGCCTGCATGAAGCCGATGGGCGACGACGTGAAACTTTTCGATACCTTCATCTATCATGGGTATGTCCACAATCCCGATCTGTCCTACGAAAAGGATGCCGGACGCAAGGAGGTACTCGCAAAATATGCACCGCATGCAAAACTTCGGCAGGGCGAGAATGGTGCTCCCAGCGAATTCATCTCCACTCTGGCGCTCAGGTACATTCCGTGGAGCGAGTTGAGCCAAGCCAAGTATGATCTGCGCCGTGCGCTGGGGGATCTCGGCCACGATCTGGAATCGGGGCTCTTCTGCATCGTGGACATAAACTATACGCCGCCGACATTTGAGGTGCCGTTCTGCAACCGCAAGGGATATCTCCGTCTCAATTCCAGGAATGACATCATTCAGGTCAAACGCGCCTATTATGCGATCCAGAATATGGTGTCGGTGTTCAATTCAAACCTCACGCGCGTTCCAGAAAAGAAGGTTTCCATAACCGATCCTGCAATCGCGCTTTTTGAGTATCGTACACGAAAGGGCGAACCGCTTTTCGTGTTCTGGGAAAAAGGCAAGATAATCTGCACGAAGCGCGAGGGTGGAACGAGAATAGAATATGATGCCGTCATGGATCCGAACGCCGGTCGTCCCGGCAATTCGCTGACGACGTACGAGGTCATTTTCGAATGGGCCGGACAACCCTTCAAAGATCCGGTCTGGGTCGATCTTATCACCGGCTGGGTCTATGAAATTCCGGCGGAGAACCAGATAAAGCACGCCGACGGCGTCACGTTTGTGCGGATTCCCGCCTATGATTCGCCGTGCTTCGTGACCGAACGCTCGGCGCTCGATCTGCTTTAAAAATCACAATACTGTTTATCGCAGCAGAAAGAAAAATGGTTGCAATGACAGAAAGAGCTCAAGAATGCGCGGCTCGCTTTCTCCTGCGGTACGGATACGGTTACAACAAATTGCGCAAAGAAGATTCTCGACGAACACAAATGTGAATAACTGTGACTGTGGGGACATGCTATGCTGGAAACGGGTGTAAGTTCTAAAAGCGGCAAACTAGTGAAAATAAAACTCTTTTCAGGGACGCCGGTTGTTCCACTGTTTGAACTTTGTGGTGAACCCTGAAAAGAGTTTGTTTGGCGGTTTATGTCTGCCGATTTTGGAATCTGCATCGGTTTCAGTGGAATCAGTAGAATCCACCTCATTGTTAGGTTAAGATGGCAGCGAACAGCGGAATTTCAGTGGGGGAATTCTGCCTCCAATCTTTCATTACCCATCTCTTGTAACAATGTGATTTTAGGTATGCGTGAGAATTAGTCCGAACCATATTCTCATTTTAGGTTGCGTGCATATGCACCCCAAAATGGGAGTGTAACGATTAGTTTATAAATGTAATCTCTTTCCACTTGTAAAAAATCCTTGAAAAAAAAAACAAAATACTATAATTGCCTTGTTTGTTTTTTTAAGGAGGAGTGGTGATGTCGATCATGGAAGCGGTTAAATCCGGTAGCATGCAAATGCTGAAAGCGGCAATTGTCGTGGTTGCGGCGGCCGCAACGAGCGGTTCAGCAATGGCTGAAGGTACTGTATGGTACTTTGCAGGCGGTTCGGATACTATCAATGGCGGCATAACAACGCCTTCGAAATGGAAAGATGCGAATGAAAATACGGCCACGGCATTCAGTGTGGATGACTACTATATTGTACGCTCTGGAAGTCGTCTGCGCATCAGTAACAAATCTTTCGCGGGAGGGAAGATACAGTTTGGAGATTTGAGCGCTTCATCGAAAAAGGGAGGGATAGTGCATGACAATGCTTCGACTACTGTGTCGTTCCCCAATGGCGCCTATTTCGATTGCGGATACTATTGGGTCAATATAACTTCTTCTGAAGATCAGCGTGACGCGACTCTTGCTGGGGATGTTGTTGTCCGCTCTCCGGTAGAGACTCCATTTGTATTCTATGCTCCAAGGGCGAACAGGGCGCTCTACGTTACGGCAAAATTGTCCTCTGAGGCACTCCCGGTGGGTGAAGGTTTGGAGGCTGACGATGTAGGCATTGTCTTTGGCAGCAGCTCAGGTTACAATTGCGAAAGCAATTTCACCGCATATCTCATCGGCGACTGCTCTGGATACAAGGGGTTGATCTCGGTGACTTCACCTCATCCCGCAGTTTATGGTAGTAGGGAGACTCGTCTTGGTATTGGCGATACTACCGTGGGAGGAAAGGTGCTCGTTTCCGCAGGTGCCGCAATCTCGGCGGTAAAGGGAGTAAATAACACCTACAGGTATTATCCTTCCGCCGGCACCGTGTCTGAGCTTGAGCTTGACGACATGTCTATGCTTGAGGTGCACTATGATTCGGAGACGGATAAATTCGGCGTTCTAAACGTGTCCAAAGGATTCGAGACAAAAGGTTCGGTCTGCGTATATGTTGATGTCGAAAAGGTTACGTCACCAACATCTGTGCGCAAGGTACCTGTGCTTACAGTTCCGGCAGGGCAAATCGATGCAGATGCATTTGATCTGTCGCTTGCCAATGTCCCGAATGAAACAAGTGCGGACTACACGAAACTTCCAGTCCGTGCGCATCTCGAAGTTGAAATGGGAAGCGCGCGGGATATTCTCTATCTTGTGTTAGAGCCGTTTGCCAAGCTTACCACCTCAAGTACCAACTCCAGAGACAACACAGGTGATCCTTCCGCTTTTACGAACGCGACTTATTGGAGCAATTCCGACAGTTGGGAAGATGTTTCCACAATGGCTCCGGATTTCAACTATTGGTCAGCGGAATATATCCGAAGCACTGCGGACGGTATAGACTATGCATTTCCTGGACGCTCCTTCACTTTGGCCAGATCGACATTTGTCATCGGCGGCAACAGGAGGCTTTCGTTTGAGCGGTTCTATTGGGTGCATGGCGCCATGCGCGTTATGAATGGCCATTCTCCTGTGTTGTGCGGCGGAAATGTGTTTGCATATTCCGGCGATGATCATATCATCCGGTGTTACAACAACAGCCTTTTTACGATTGAATCAGAAATCGTAGGCAATGCCGAAATTATGGTGCTTGATGAATCCGGCACCGATTATTCACGCGGCAAGGTTGCGTTTACGGGATTGAACACCAATTTCACCGGAAAGATATCAATGACCCGAGAATTCTACATACCGGGATCATTTGAGAGACAATACATGAACCTCTATGTCTATGATGGGCGGAATCTCGGCGGGGCATTGCCTGAGTTTACCTATGATGCTCTTAAACTTAAATATCACGCAAGTCTTGTCGCCCAAAACGACATTTCGCTGGATGGATCTTTGAATCGCGGAATTTTCATCGACCATGCGGCAGGCATTAGTGTGGATGAAGGCGATGTTGTCAGGCAGGGATGGACGATGACGATGAACGGCCTTTTGCGGAAATCTGGAAAGGGCACGCTTGAGATGGGGTCGGAGGTGAAATATCTTGATGCCGACGGCGCAATCTCCGACATGCCGAGGGCCGGAAGCAATCTGTTCAACGTGGCGGCTGGAGCTGTGAAGATCACGAGGCACGATGCGATCGACGGGCTTGAGACTTCTTTTGAGTCCGGGACTTCGCTTGTGCTTCCGCTCAATCCGTCGGATGAGGATCTTGTGAAATACGGCATATTGAATGCGAAGACCGAGACCCCGTTCAAGATTGCCGCAAATATGGACAGGCTTCCGCTTATGGTTGATATATCCGCCTGTCCGTCCGAAATGAAACTGCCGCAGACATTCGGCTTGCTTACCGTGAAGAACACTCCATCGACAGTTGCGGCGGTGAAGAGAATGTTGCCGGCCATCAGGCCATTTACAGATGTCCATCACCGTATTGAGGAGCGGGTAAACAAGGAAGAAGGCACCGTGACTTTCAGTCTGGTGGCGGAACACGTCGGAAGCAGAATTGTGATACGATAAGAGAACAGAGAAAGGCTATAAGGCATGGAATCAAGAAACGCTTTCCTTGAGAGGATCGCATTTGCAGTTTCGGCGGTATTGTGTTCGCTCGGCGCGACAGGCACGGACAAGGTCGTGAACGCCTCGTCGTTCGGCTGGAACGCGGAAGACTCCACCGCCGCGCTGCAGGCGGCGTTCGACTCCGGCGCGAGCAGGGTCGTCATCGACCGCCAGGCGGGGGACTGGATTTCGAGGCCGCTTTTCATCACCAACTCCAATATCGAGGTCGTGCTTGCCGATGGCGTGCGACGGTGCCGCCGGCGCTCTGATGGCGGATATGCCGGTGCATCTCTTCACCGGAGTGAATGAGGTTTTCAATTTCTGTGTCCCGGCGGAGGCTGAAACGGTTTCTGTGAGCGTCATTCCGGAGGAGCCCGTCCAGGCGGAGCTGGTCAATGCCGCAGGCAAGACAGTGGCCAAGATGCCGTATCAGGGTACGCGTGCCATTTTCAAGGTGAAACGCGAGAAAACCAAAGTCGATGAGGTCTGGCAGCTCAAGTTCATCAGGATTCGGGAGGACATGAATTTCCAGATTGGGGTTGACGCCGTTCCGCTTGTATCGACCGATCCCAATGCCGTGATCTCCATAAAGTGACCGCGAACCAGCCTTGCAGTTTGAACTGCATGAACATGGCGGAAGAGTTTGCTTTCGCCATCCGCGACGATTTGGATGTTGGGCGGAAATGCTGCGGACGGCATCGCCCTTTTCATTGCAGCTGCGATACCGGGCCGAATGAGCGGCGATGTTCGGGGCAGGGGCCAAGTTCCCTCAGCGTTGCGAAGTGTGCGGCGGTGGGGTAGCCTTTGTGCTTTGCGAATCCATATCCAGGATATCTGGCTTCCATCTCCATGCAGTATGCGTCACGGGCGGTTTTTGCGAGGATGGATGCCGCTGCGATGAGAAGCGACTTTGCATCTCCCTTTATAACATTGGATGCATGGGGCAGTGTTGACACTGGCAGGCCGTCGACCAGGACCTTGGTTCTTTCCTCGAGGCCAATTCGTGCGGCTACATTGTCGTGAGCGCGTTTCATTGCAATGTGTGTCGCGCGCAATATGTTGAAGTGGTCTATCTCGGCGGCGGTTGCGGATGCGATGGACCATATGCAGTCGGGAGTGCTTTTGATCATCTTCGCAAGAATGTCGCGCTTCTTCTCGGATAGCTTCTTCGAGTCGTTGATTTCAGCCCAGTTTCCGGTCATGAGCGCTTCTGCCGCAGACAGAGGAAGATGTACTGCCGCCGCAAAGACGGGACCGGCCAGCGGTCCGCGTCCAGCCTCGTCGATGCCCATTACTGGGTCTCCGGCGATTCTTTCGAGTTGTAGTTTCATGTTTGCTGCTGATGTGTCGGTGCGCTGGGATTCTGCGTATCAGAGAAGACGTTCCATTACGGAGATGTATTCCCACTTCGGGTCGTTGAGCGACCCATAGACCTTGAACTCCATGAGGAGTTTGGAGAATGTCCAGGTGATTGGATCTGCAATCTTTCCGATAATGGAGTCGTTCTTGAATATTCGCACGCGAGCTCTTATGTCGATCTTGTCGTCTGGCATGGAGTAGGTGCCGCTGCCTGTTATTGAGAATATGTCGCCGGACACCTGAATTTTGGAAGCGCTTATGACGCCGTTCGTGATTGTGCATTCGACTTCTGCATTCGATTGATCGACAAGGGATGAAACCCCCGGTATGTTCTTGGCCAGGTAGTCCGTCAAACCTGCAAACATATTGAGTCTGGCGAGATGTCCGTTTCTCAGGGAGATTGCGGCTTTGCCGTATGTCCGTGAAACTAGTGCAGTAGTCAGCGGGCCGCCGAATTCCAGGGTGCCGAAAACCTTTCCGCGCATGTCGCCGGAGTTGATCCCAAGTGAAGCGAGTGCATCGGCAAGCGCTACGTCTGAACCTTTTAATTCGATCTTGAACGAGGCATTTTCCTCTTTAAACCCGGGGAATGCAATCATGCCTTTCCCATTGATGTTCCCGCCGCGCGGCATGGAAGCCCTTGCGTTTGTGAAGTCGATGCTCTCGCCGCGCACATGAAATTCGGAGGTGGCATTTGCGAGGGGGATTCCGAAGAACGCGCCGCGTTTGAATGCGATTGATCCGTCAATCCTGTTGGTCGCCGCGTGCACCGGATTGACGGCCATAGTTCCATCCACCCTGATTGTCGGCGGAGTCTCCGGCTGTAGGCAGTCGAGCGTGCCGTCGTTCAGCACATCTGCCACCGCGAGTGCATTCGAGAGAGAGGTTGTTGAATGAACGTTGCGGAATGTCACATAACCTATGTCGTTGGTGTTTTCATAGAACACCGAACCGGTAATGAAAGAACCATCCGCCAGTCGTGCATCAACGGGCCCCACCGATATGAACGCATTCTGGAAATGCTCGCGTACGAACACGCGTATGTCCAGATTCCCCTGGACGGTCTTGAGCGGAACCTTGCGGTATGCGCCACCTGTTGGGTTGAGATCCAGGAATATCCTAAGGTCTTTGTTTCTGAGATTGACTTCAAATTTGCATCCTGCGCCAACCGGCGTGCGCACGCCGGTAAAGGCGTCGACGAACTGATAACTGTTCGAGATGTCAAGCGCCTGTAGCATTGGCCGTATGTTGTGCTGTCTAGCCTGACCATGTACACTGCCGACCACTTTCTGCTCCGGGACATTGAGTTCACAGTAGCCGGTAACGGACATATCTACGTCACGATCCGGAAATTTCACTGTGACATTGTTGAACCGCAGTATGCCGTCTCTCGCAGAGACGCTTTTTGCCATGACGTGGCTTGCCTGCAAATTCAAGATGTCGGGTTCTATGAGCGTCAGTCGGAATGGTGCGATGTCTGGGATGTCCAGTTCTACAGGTTCGTTTGACTCCCTGAAGTCGTATGCTCCAGGAAACTCGATGGAATCCGGGATGTAGTAGCCATCCGAAAGCCGCGGCATTCTTAGCTTGGACACGGTTATAGATTTGATGATATCCTTGGCTTTCCATGGGAAGCGGGAAAGTGAAAGCCGTATCGTTGCGCTTTCTGCCGACAGGAACGGTTCCGCCTCGGCCTTTTTGCGGTTTATCAGCCGCAGCCCTTCAATCCTTATTTTCCCAGGGAAGCTCCATTTTATCGAATCTATGCGAGTGAGCCAGCTTTCTGAGGAAAATCGCCTTGAAATACACTCTAATGCAGGCTGAGGTAGTGAAATCTCGGAGAAGCGGACTACCAACAATACCGTGACAAGCAACGATACGAGAAGAAGAAAGAATTTGACTGCCGCCTTCATACACATTGGCAGCCCCAAGGAGAGTCGAACTCCTCTTACCTGGATGAGAACCAGGTGTCCTAGCCGATAGACGATGGGGCCAGTTCGTTGTTGGTGCACCCGGTGGGATTTGAACCCACACACCTTGCGGCACTAGAACCTGAATCTAGCGTGTATGCCAATTTCACCACGGGTGCTAACGGGGTGATAAGATATCAAATCATGGAAAATAAAGCAAGAGGTTTTTTTTTAAATCTCGCGGCGCCATGGCAGAGATGCGAGTGGTTCGATGTGGTATAATTTCAAGTCAATGGAAATTGATGGAAAGAATGGTCGGAAGGCGTCGTTTCTCTCTGGGTTGCCTGATGCGCCCCGTTCGCTTTCACGACAGGATCTGGTTCGGCTCCTGGAATGGCCCGACGCCCGGGAACTGTTTGCCGCCGCGTATGATGTGAAGATCCGTGAGGTTGGAAGGGCTGTCTCTTTGCGCGGTCTCGTCGAGTGCGGCAACATCTGCTCCAAGAACTGTCTCTACTGCGGCATTCGCCGAGACAACCGGAATGTCCATCGCTACCGGATGTCGGCGGATGAGATCGTGCGGCGCGCCGAATTGGCGTTCGAGGCCGGTTACGGGAACTTTGTTCTCCAGTCGGGCGAGATTGAGAGTGAGGAGAACACGGCATTCATCGAGCGTGTCCTTCGTCGGGTACGGGAGCGGTTCGGCGACGGATTCGGCGTCACGCTGAGTCTTGGCGAACAGTCTGACGACACATACCGCAGGTGGCGCGACGCCGGCGCCCACCGCTATCTGCTGCGGATCGAGACGTCCAGTCCCGAACTGTATGCAAGACTGCATCCGGCCGGACATTCCTGGCGTCGCCGCCGGGAGTGCCTGCGTTCGCTTCGCAGGAACGGATATCAGGTGGGCAGCGGAGTCATGTGCGGACTTCCGGGGCAGACAATCGACGATCTTGCCGCCGACATTGAGTTCTTCGCAGAAGAGGACCTGGACATGATCGGAATGGGGCCGTACATTCCGCACGCCGACACTCCGCTTGGCAGGGACGCCCAATGGACGCCGGATGTCGCGGCTCGGCGTCTTGAGCTGGGATTGCGCATGATTGCGGTGACGCGTCTTCACCTTCGAGACGTGAACATTGCAGCCTCCACGGCGCTTCAGGCTCTCGCGCCTGATGGACGAGAAAGGGGCCTGCTGGCGGGGGCGAATGTGATAATGCCGAACGTGACCGATGTGAAGTACCGGTCTGACTATCTTCTCTATGAGGGCAAGCCTGTCGACGACGAGAACTCATGCGGTTCGCGCGAGGCTCTGGAACGCAGCATTTCCGCAATAGGGGAAGGCATCAATTGGAACATGCGCGGTGATTCGCCGCATTGGGGGCGCAGATGAAAATAGCGGTTGGACTTTCAGGCGGCGTTGATTCGTCGGTCGTCGCGCTCATGCTGAAGGAGGCCGGACACGATGTCATCGGCATAACGATGCGCCTGTGGCGGGAAGGGCGGTATCGCGGCGGAGATCGTGCGGCGTGCTTTGGGCCGAATGAAGAGAAAAGCATAGCCCAGGCCGCCGAGTTTGCGGATTCCATCGGGATCGAGCATAGGGTGTTCGACTGCTTCGAGGACTATGACCGTGAGATAATACGCTACTTTCGCGAGGCTAGCCTGCAGGGTCTCACGCCGAATCCATGCGTGATCTGCAATGCCGAGATAAAGTTCGGTCTGCTTCCTTCCGTCGCGCGCAGGAGTGGTCTGGACTTCGACCGGTTCGCGACGGGACACTACGCGCGAATCGTGCGGTGCGAGAATGGGCGGTATGCCGTCAGCCGTGCGGTTGACGGGAAAAAGGACCAGAGCTATTTCCTATACCGCCTTTCCCAGAAACAGCTTGCCGGTACGCTCTTTCCTCTCGGCGGCATGACCAAGGCCGAGGTCCGCGCGCTTGCCGCCGAGAAGGGCCTTTCCACCGCCGACAGGCTGGATTCGCAGGATTTCTACTCGGGCGACAAGAACGAGCTTATCGGCGAGGCTGACAGGGAGGGCGATATCGTTGATCTTTCAGGCAGGGTGCTGGGGCGGCATTCCGGATTCTGGCGCTATACCGTTGGGCAGCGAAAGGGGATCGGAGTGTATGGCCCTGAACCGCACTATGTAATCCGTCTGGATTCGTGTCGGAACCAAGTTGTTGTCGGGAGCCGGCAGGAGGCGTTCAAGACCGTGTTCAGGGTCGAGGATCTGAAGTGGATGGCGTCTGGGCCGACGGACAGGACGATTCCGTGCAGAGTGAAGATACGCAGCACTGGTTCGCCATTGGGACCGGTCGTTTTCGAGAATGGGGTATGCCATGCGGATGGAGACGGGCTTTTCGGCGTTGCGCCGGGGCAGTCAGCCGTCTTCTACGACGAGTTCGGTCGTATCGTCTGCGGCGGAGTAATTGTGTAGAGACGACAGTTCCGGTTCCTCCGCTGACCCCGCATCCATTCTCATCCTCCACATTTTGTTGGGGGGAGGCAAGATGGTTTTCAGGTGGCTTTTTATGATATAATACGCACCCAAAGGGAAAAGTTTAGGTTGCTTTCCTGAAAAATGGAGGATTAATGGGCGGTTTTTGCGGCGTCATAGCCAAGGACGATTGCGTAAGCGATCTGTTCTTCGGCACTGATTATCATTCTCATCTCGGTACCCACCGAGGCGGCATGTGTGTGTTGGGCGACAAGGGGTTTCAGCGTTCCATACACAACATCCAGAACTCCCCTTTCAGGTCGAAATTTGAGCGAGATGTAGGCGATCTTGTCGGCCGTGTCGGCCTCGGTGTGATATCCGATACCGATCCCCAGCCTCTGGTGATGCGCTCCGCACATGGAACCTTCGCCATTGTGACGGTCGGTCTGATAACCAACATAGAGGAGCTGATGAGGGAGATGTTTGAGAAGAACCATCTCCAGCTTCAGTATTCTACGACCTCTGGAATGGTCGGCCCCACCGAAGTGGTGTCGGCCATACTTGCATCTGCGCCGACGCTTGAGGATGGTGTGCGCCTGGTCCAGGAGAAGGTGCAGGGAAGCTGCTCGTTCATGCTTGTGACCGAAACAGGCCGCTTTTTCGCCGTTCGCGACAGATATGGGCGCACACCCATCGTTCTTGGCCGACGCGACGGCGCGATGATCGCCCTTCAGGAGTCCTGTGCGCTTGCGAATCTCGGATATGAATACGTGCGAGACATGGGGCCCGGCGAGATGGTGGAGATTGCTGTCGATGGAGTCCGCACCGTCATAGAGCCCGGCAAGGACATGGCGATCTGCTCGTTCCTTTGGGTCTATTACGGATTCCCGGCCTCCACCTATGAAGGGCGCAACGTTGAGATGTCGCGCTACCGCTCAGGTGCTTTCCTGGCGCGTCGCAATCCAGTAGAGGCGGATTCCGTGGGCGGCGTCCCGGACAGCGGCATCTCCCACGCTCTCGGCTATGCGCACGAGGCGGGGCTGAAGTATGCGCGGCCGTTTGTGAAATATACGCCGTCCTGGGCGAGGTCGTTCACTCCGCAGGATCAGCGCCAGCGCGAACGCATCGCGGCGATGAAGCTCATTCCCGTGCCGGGGCTGATCAAGGACAAGCGGCTTGTGTTCTGCGACGACTCGATAGTCCGCGGCACGCAACTGGGGCAGCAGGCCAAGCGTCTCTATGCGGACGGCGTGAAGGAGACTCACATGCGAATTGCGTGTCCGCCGCTCCTTTTCCCGTGCAAGTTCATTAATTTCTCCAGGTCGAAGTCCGAATACGATCTGATCACCCGCCGCTACATCCGCGACAGGGAAGGCGCCAATGCGGATCTGACGAAGTACCTCGATCCGGATGGCCAGCCGTACAGGGAGATGGTGGAGTACATACGCAAGAACCTCGGGCTGACTTCGCTTGCTTTCCAGCGGCTTGACGATCTTGTCTCCGCGATAGGACTCCCCAAGGAGCGTCTCTGCACCTATTGCTGGGACGGCAAGGACATTTCGTGTCCGGGCTGCTGTCCCGGCTGCCCGAGAAAACAGTCGGAAAAATAAAAGAAAGGTCATAGCATCATGTCAAGCTTCCGTTCAGAAGACTCTTCCTTCCGCAGAGCCTCCTTGCTGTCAGCGTTATCTGTGGCGGGTGTCGCCGCAGTGGTGTATGCATTGACTCTCGCGAACTACGTGTTCCCCGGCGACTCGGCGCGTCTGCTGGTGCAGTGGGCGGGAATTGATACGTTGGCGTTCCCGGAGTTTCCGTTGTGGGGCCTTTTCGTGAACTTGTTCGCGGGGGCGGGCGATCTCTCTTCGGTGGCGGTGCGCACCAATGCCCTGTCTCTCGTGTGTGGCGTGGTGTCGGCGTACCTGATCTGCAGGCTGATGGCGTTTGCGGTGTGGCAGGGCACGACGCAGGAGGACAGCATCAAGTTCGCGAAGGGCGCATCGATTGCCGCCGGCGTGGTTGCCTCGCTCACGTTTGTGTTCTCCACGGCCGTATGGCAGAGCTCCACGCATCTTGAACACCGCATCTTTGACGTGATGTGGGCGCTTCTGACGATACGGGTGGTCCTGCTTGCCGCTGGCCGCCCGAAGCTTTCGCTCCCTGTCGCGGTTGTCGCCGGCGCGTTCGTCGCCATGGGCCTCATCGAGAGTCCGATATTCGTCCCCTGCTCAATCGCCATATTCTTTGCGTTCATGCTCGTGCTCGTCAAGAACGGCAGCTCCCTGTACGGCGCGGCGTCGCTCCATCTGCTTTCCGTCGTGATCGGGACGATCTTTTTCGTAAAGTACGTGTCGGGGGGATTCCTCGGCACCGAGGCGGCTGAAGCGGCGAACTGCTCTTCGTCGCTGGATGTGTTCCTGCGCATAGCCAAGGATTCCGTCCGCGAAATGCGTACGTGGGTCTCTCGCTCCGGCTGGCTCGCCATCGTGGCGCTTTCCGTCCTTCCCGCCGTATCGTGCGCATTCGCCGCCGGACGCGGCCTCAACAACGACCGCCGCTGGAGCCAGTATGCGTTCCACATTGCGATGACCCTCTGCTCTGCACTGGCTCTCGCCACCGCACTCTCTCCCGAGTCTATTCTCCGTCCGTGGGGCATCTCCCCAGTCGCCACCTCCACGCTTGTGGCGCTCGTCTCCGGTTATCTGGCGGCATACTGGTATCTGCTTGCACGCTGTCCCCTCCCCGTCAAGGAGTTCAAGAATGAAGGCATGGATCCCGCCATCAGGATCGGTCGCAGCATCGCACCTGTGTTCGGCTGCGCATTGGTTGTGATCGTCGCACTGTCTTCCATGGTGAACGCCTTCAACTGCGGACGCGGACGCGGCGAATTCGCCGACATTTGCGCCAAGGAGGTCATATCAACGCTCGGCGACCGCACGTGGTTCATCACAGACGGCACTCTCGACGATCATCTTCGCGTGGCGGCTGCGACCGAGAGGAAGGAACTGAATCTCGTGTGCCTTCAGCGAGACATGAGCGAATCCTATCTCGATGAACTCTCCGATCTCGTCAAGACTCGCGGCCTGACCGCAGGCAACGCGAATCTCCAGATGTCGCTCCGCCTTGGCGTTCTTCCGTTCATCCAGGACTGGTTCGCGGGCGACACGAACGTAATGAAGAAGGCCGCGATCTTCGGCGTTCCCGATTTCTGGTACATGGCCGAACGCATGCCTGTGCCGGAGAACATGGTGTTCGGCGGCGCGCAGGCGGTCAAGTCGGTCGACGGCAAGGCGCTCGCCGCGGACTTTAGGTCCTTCTGGGGGCGCATCGCTCCGACTCTCTGGACCGAGCGCAACCGCGAGGGTTCCCGCAACATCGCGTCCTGCAACGACCCCATCGCGTCCCTCCGCCTCCAGCTCCGCCGCCATGTCGGCTTCGTCGGCAACAATCTCGGCGTGTTCCTTCAGGATAGCGGATTGAACGATGAGGCCTTCGCGATCTATGAGCTCGTCCTGGACACCATCGATCCGGACAACGTATGCGCCCTCTTCAATGAATTCGAGATGGCCCGCGCCGGCGTCAAGTGCGCCGTCGCAAAGAAGGTTGAGATTGAGCGCAAGCTCAAGGCCATCGTTGACGATCCCAAGCGCCGCTATGCGCTGTGGTCGCTCTCCCGCTACTACGGGTACATCCGCAATCCCGAGATCTTCGCCCGCATGGGCTACGCCTGGGCCCGCTCCGGCCAGACGGGCAATGCCATCGCTCAGGTCCAGCGAGCGATCGACTTCGTTTCCGCAGACCGACAGACGGGGCTTCTCAACATGATGGCGGCGATCTACGCCAGCGGCAACCAGGTCAAGAAGTCCCGTGCAGTGTACGAACAGGTGCTTTCTGCGGACGCCAACAACCGCGAGGCTCTCATGGGCATGGCGCGTCTCGCGCTTCAGTCTGGCTCTGCGGACGAGGCCAAGACGTTTCTGGAGAAGGCGGCAAAGGCCTCCGGCAAGGAAGCCGCCGGAATCGAAATGGCGCTTCTTCTCATGATGAACAACGATCTCGACCGCGCGCGGCTTGAGATGCAGAAGATCACCGACATGCATCCCAAGAGCCTTCAGGCATGGTCGCTGCTCGCCGGTGTGCTGCTCCAGCAGCTCGACCAGGCGAAGGACGCCGCCGCCCGCACCAAGATCCTTGACGAGCTTGAGAACGCGATCCTTCCGAAGATGGAGGCTGTGACCAACGATCCGCGCGACTATTTCGTCCAGATGACGCGTGCGCTTGTGTACATGCGCAAAGGGCCCACGTTCCGCAAGCAGGCGCGTGACGCTCTGGTGATCGCGTCAATGTCCCGCCCCGACGTGTCCGTGGTCGGTGACATGATCCTCGGGCTAGACATCGAGTTGGATGACGGAGAGGCGGCTGAGCGCCATGCCCGCACGATTCTCCGCCGCGACAGGCATGACAAGCTCGCAAACTACGTGATGGGTTCCCTGCGTCTGAAGGAGGGTGACTACTCCACGGCCGAAACGTTCCTCCGTCTGAGCGTCGAGGCGGAAAAGCCGATTGCCGCCGCGCAGAACGACCTTGCGGAAGTGCTGCGCCGTCTTCAGCGCTACGCCGAGGCAGAGAAGTTCGCCCGTGACGCCGTGAAGAACCAACCCAAGCTCTATGTCGCGTGGGAGACGCTTGGCGCGTCCCTTCTGGACCAGAACAAGGATCTCGACGAGGCAGAGCGGTGCGTTGAGAAGGCGATCAAACTCTCCAAGACGGAGTCGAAGATCGAGGACATCCGCATGCAGCTTACGCTTGCCCGCGTCCAGATCGCCCGCGGTGCGCTTGGCAAGGCCCGCGCCACGGTGAGATCCATACGCAAGCGTCAGTCCGAGCTTTCCAACTACGACCGCGACCAGCTCGAGACGCTGGACAAGGCCGTCCGCGGCAGATAATGCCGCTCTAACGACGGGAGACTCCCCATGCATATGTCTGATGCCTTGCTTTCGCCTGCTGTGGCGGGAGCGATGCATGTTGCTTCCGGGGCGGCGGTTGCCGCCTCTGTCATGAAGCTCCGCCGTTCCGCCGAACCTGTGAAGATTGCGGAGGCTGGGGTTATGGGGGCGTTCGTGTTCGCCGCGCAGATGATCAATTTTGCGATTCCCGGCACCGGATCTTCCGGACATCTCTGCGGAGGCATGCTGCTGGCGGCGGTTTTGGGACCATTCCTGGGCTTCCTCACCCTTGCGGTCGTGCTTCTTGTGCAGTGTCTGCTGTTTGCTGACGGCGGCATTCTGGCGTTCGGCGCAAATCTGTGGAACATGGCATTCTACGGATGCATGCTGGGTGGCGGAGTGGTCTGGCCGCTTGTTGCGGGGCGCGCACCGTCGCGCGCGAAGGTGTTTGCGGCCTGCATCGCGGGAAACGTTCTCGCGCTTCAGCTAGGCGCATTCTCCGTCACGCTGCAGACTCTCGCTTCCGGCGTCACGGAACTGCCTTTCGGCGCGTTTGTCGCCGTGATGCAGCCGATTCATCTTGCGATAGGCGCTGTGGAGGGCGCGATAACGGCATCGGTTCTCTGCTTCATCCTTGAGACCCGTCCGGAGATGCTTGCCTTGCGGTCAAGACCGTCTTCCGCAAAGCTCTCGCGTGTCGCGGTTCTGTCGGTTCTTGCCGCATCGGCGTCTGTTGTTGGCGGACTCCTTTCCCTTGCCGCATCCTCTTCTCCCGATGGACTGGAGTGGTCGATGGAGCGTGTCGCCGGCACAGCCGAACTCGAACGTCCGGGTGCTATGCATTCGAAGGCAGCCAAGGTACAGGAGAAGACGGCACTCCTGCCGGATTATGCCCTGCCAGATTCGGATGCCGTCGGCGGAAGCATCCTTTCCGGCATTTTAGGCACAGGTGGGGTGCTTGTGCTTTGCGTTGCCGGTGCGTATGCCGTCAGAAGGAGGCGGGTGGAGGCGTAACGCCTTTGCGTCCTTTGAGATGTCCGGACCGGTTCGCAATTCTGCAGTTGATGCGTTTCACGAGATAGAGCGCCGCCGAGGCGTTCGCGACTTTGTGCCACCGGTTGCGAGACTTGGCGTTGTCGCGGCCTTTCTTATTGCGTTGTCGTCGTTCGGCAAGTATGATCTGCCGTCTCTGCTTGCGCTTTCCGTCTATCCGGTTTCGCTCGTCTGCTTCGAGCGCGTCCCGCTTGCCGCGGGGTTTCGCCGCTTCTGGCCTCTGCTGATTCCGGTCCTTATGCTCGGGGCGGCGAATCCGTTCTTTGACCGCGGGATTGTCGCGCATGTTGGCGGTGTGCCGGTTTCGGGAGGATGGATATCCTTTGCCGTGCTTGCGCTCAAGGGGTTGCTTGCGCTTTGCGTAACGTGGTCGCTTCTGCGGAAGACGGGAGTGGACGGAATCGTGAAGGCATTTGCATCTCTGCGGCTTCCGGCATCCCTCGGGATGGCGATACTCCTGATGCACCGCTATCTTGTGCTTATGGTCAAGGAGAGCGAACGGATGAAGGATGCGTATCTGCTTCGTTCAGGCAGGAAATCCAGGGCGATCCGCCCGTCTTCATGGGGACCTTTCGTCGGACTCCTTCTCATGCGTTCTATGGACAGGGCGGCAAACGTGCAGTCGGCGATTGAACTTCGCGGCGGCTGCGGCCGCATGCAAGCCGCGCCATGCGGCCACAGCGATTCCGGACGCAGGCTCGTAGGATCACTATATTTTGCCGGATGGACGCTGTGCTTTGTTGCCATCCGCCTCTTCGATTGATTTCTTCTTCAAAAATATGAGATAGGCATGTGAATAACTGGGATGAAGCCCTAGAATAATTTAAATAACTGGGGTGGAATAACGGGTGGATGGAATAACGGGTTAACTAGGACGGCCCTTTAAAAGAGTGGTAATTTCACTTGATAAACCACCGATTTTGCAAATACCGTAATTTTGGCATATGTGAGAATTAGTCCGAACCATATTCTCATTTTGTGGGCGTGGAGGTGGGGTGGGTGAGGGTAATTGTGTGTGATGTGTGTGATGCGTGGGTCGCGCGCGTGTTGTACGCGGTGAATTGCAAGTCAAATGAGTCAATTTTCCGACGGTGTTTTCAATCAGTCTTGGAAGTACGTTGGACATACGGCAGTGGATTGCAGGAGAATCCAAGAAATGGTATCATTTGGGGCATGTTTACATCAAATATCACCAGACGTAGTTTTGTAAAGCAGACATCTGCGGCGGCGCTTCTTTCGGGGCTGCCCGTGATCTCCAGTGGATGCTCCGCAAATCCGGCGAAGGACATCGCCGTGAAGATTTTGATCATCGGCGGCGGCGCGGCGGGCATATCGATGGCGGCACGCCTCAAGCGGAAGCTCAACAAGGCCGAGATAACGCTTGTCGATCCGTCGGACAGGCATTTCTACCAGCCCGGCTTCACCTTCATCGGCGCGGGCGTGTGGAAGGCCGATGACGTATGGATGAAGCAGGAGAGCCTGATGCCGTCCGGCGTCAAGTGGATTAAGGACCGTGTCGTCGAGGTGGATGCCGCACACAACACGGCGACGCTCACCGGCGGCGGAAAGCTTTCGTACGATTTCATGGTTCTGTGTCCCGGCCTTCAGGAGAACTGGTCGCTCATTCAGGGCATCAGCAAGGATACGCTGGGCGAAGGTAACGCGCATTCGATCTATGACTGGCAGGGTTCCTGCAGGACGTGGCAGGCGGTGGACAGGTTCTCACGCACGGGCGGACGCGGAATCTTCACCGACACCTGGACAAAGCACAAGTGCGGCGGCGCTCCGAAGAAGATATGCCTGCTGACCGAACAGCTCACGCGCAAGCACGGAAAGCGCGAGGCGTGCACATTCAAGTATTTCACCGGAAGCAAGCAGCTTTATGATGTTCCGCACTACACTCCTCGTCTAGAAGAAATATACAAGGAGCGCGAGATCCCCGTCTCGCTGAGATGCCGTCTCACAGGGGTGGATACGTCTGCGAAACGTGCATACTTCCTGAACTCCGAAACTGGAGCGACATTCACCGAAGACTACGACATCCTGCATTTCGCGCCGCCGCAGTCGGCACCCGATTTCGTAAGAGACTCGGGCCTTGGCTGGAAGGAGGGCAAGCTCGCCCCTGAAGCGTGGGTGAAGACAGACAAGAACACTTTTGTGCATCTGGACCACTCCAACATAATCTGTCTCGGCGATGCCGCAGGAATCCCTACATCAAAGACTTCGGCGGCAATCCGCAAGCAGGTGCCCATCGCTGTCGAGAATCTCTGTTCGCTGATCGCCGGCAAAACGCCTGAGGCCAAATATGACGGCTACGCGGCGTGCCCCATCATCACGGACTACGGTCATGTGCTGATGGCGGAGTTCGACTACGAGAAGAAATGCCAGCAGTCCTTCCCGTTCTCGCTGATTGATACGACGAAGGAGCTGCGCAGCGCGTGGTGGCTCAAGCTCTACGTACTGAAGCCGATGTACTTCCATCTGATGCTCCGCGGTCTGGCGTAACGCCGGGCCGTCATGGAGCCATTGTAGGATCCGTGCAGTTGCCGTTCAGGTAGAATTCCTGTCCGGTGGCGTCTATCACGCTGCGCCAGAGGTCGCTCTTCAGCTGCACCTTCTGGCGCTCTATCGTGGCGAGGCTGATCGGCACAAGCGTGTTCCATTCGCCCGTCTGCCCGACAACGCAGTTCGTACGGCCCGCCATCGCCGCATGGACCGCGCTTCGCGCGAGCATGTAGCAGCGAATGGCGTCCGTTCCGCGCGCTGGAACGGAGCGGATGATGTAGCTCGGATCGAAATACTTGACCGACGAGACCATCCCCTTGGACTTGAAATGGTTTGTGATGTGGCGTTTGAGGAATTCGCCGATGTCCTTCTTGAGCACATTGCCAGAAGCGTCCACGCCGGCGGATTCGCCTTCGATGAGCTTCTGTCCGGCGCCCTCGGCGACGACTATCACGGTATGGGTCTTGCCGCTCTCAAAGCGCCGGTCGAGCGCGGCGAGAAGACCTTCAAGCGTAAAGTCGATCTCAGGGATGAGGCAGAAGTTCACGACGGGATTTGCGATCGTGGCGTATGCCGTGATGAATCCCGAATCGCGTCCCATGAGTTTCACGAGACCGACGCCGTTGAATGCGCCTTTCGCCTCCATGTGCGCATTGCGGATGACGGCGGAGGCCTCGGCAACTGCGGTCTCGAAGCCGAAGGAGCGTCCCACGAACTGGAGGTCGTTGTCGATCGTCTTGGGGACGCCGACGACCGATATCTTCAGTTTGCGCTTCAGGCATTCCTCGGCGATGTCTCGAGCGCCGCGGAGGGAGCCGTCGCCACCGATCACGAAGAGGACGTTGATGTTCATGCGGACAAGGGTGTCGACTATTTCGTCCGTGGGCTGCTGACCGCGCGATGAGCCCAGGATGGTGCCGCCGTGCTCGTGGATGGTGTCCACCACGTCGGGGTTGAGCATCATCGGCTGGTAGCCGAATTTCGGGTTGAGTCCCGCATAGCCGAAGCGGATGCCGAAGATCGTCTTGATGCCGTAGTCGAAGGAAAGGATCTCCACAAGCCCCTTGATGACGTTGTTCAGCCCGGGGCAGAGCCCGCCGGCCGTAAGGATGCCGACGCGCGTCCAGTTCGGGTCGTGGTATATCTTCGCGTGCGGACCGGCCCGTTCGAAGCTCGGCTCGTGTCCGAGCTTCTCCGTAAGGAATCTGATGAGCGAGGTGTTCTCCGTGACGAGAATGCGGTCATCCTCGTCGACGAATTCATTCTGGCGCACTGGCGATGCGATTTTGCATTCGCCGAGTCTGGGGACGTCGTGCTGGTAGAGATCAGGGTTGGCGAGGATCTTTTCGAGTGTTGTGGACATGGGTCACCTTCGGTTGGGGATCAAAGGGCGCAGCCGAGCAGAACGCAGAGCGTACCGGCGGCGAGGACGGATGCGCCGGCGGCGGTTGTGCGGAACGGCTTCTCCGACAGCCAAGCAAAGAACTGCCTTATGCGCCACGGATAGAACATCCCGAACATTCCGGCTATGATGCAGATGTATGCGAGCACGACCAGCACGAGCCGCCACTGTGTCGGCTCAAGCCGTATCACATGGAACATCTCCGCCGGAAAGAGCATGAATATGGCCGAGAGTCCGCGAATCGGCAGGAGATTCGGCATCCACCAGCACGTCAGCACCGTGAGGACGGAAGCCATGATCCAAAGCTGGAACGGGCACGCCTTCAGGAACCGGTCGAACACTTCGATGCCGATGGTGTCCAGTTCATAGGCGGTGCCGAGCCAGGCGAGTGCGCACAGCGCAATTGCCGCCTTGCGGCTGCGCGGAAACGCCACAAGCGCCTTTGCGGCGGTGGATGGACGAGCCACGGCGAAGAGACCCAACGCCGTGAACGGAATGCCGAGCATGAGAAACCATGTTGTCATGTGCGCTATTATACCATAAGTACAGGAGACGGAGTTCTCTCATATTTTTCCTTGCTTTAAATTAGGTGTGGTGATAAACTACGCCTGTTTTTTTAGGAGGATTGTACCCTCGAGAGGTGAAAACGAATGAAGTTTGACGTAAAATTTCATATCGTCGCTCTGTTTGCGGCGATGATAGCGCTCGGTGCGCAGGCGACTCCCGTGTCGCCTGCGCAGGCGTGTAGCGCCGTTTCCGCTTGGGCTGCCGCCAATGGCTCCGCCTTCGCAAATCCCGGTTATGCGGTTTCTGCCGTGCCTGAATATGATGCCGATGGCACGACGGTGCTCTACTACAAGGTCGCGATGTCCGATGGCGGTCTTGTGATTGCGTCGCCCGATACGGACCTTGATCTCGTTGTCGCCGTCCTGGAAGATGCCAGCGGTGATTTTCCCGCCGGTCATCCGCTTCCCTCGATTCTCAGGAAGGATATGCGCAACCGTCTCTCGATAGTCAGAAGTTCGGCATCTTCGTCCGGTTCCTTCTCCAGCGGTTCCGGTGTGAGCATGGCGTCCATGGCTTCGGCCTCCACCCAGGCCGCATCGTCAGCCGAACTCCCTGAAGATGTGAGGGAGTCGGTCGTGAAGGCCAACGCGCAGTGGGAGAAGTACGGCAATGCGAGTGGAATGCGGCTTCTGTCGGCGGGCGGGGATGAGCCCAGGTCTGTCTCCACCAATGTGTTTCGCATTGTGAAGGGCTTCGAAAAGGGTGGCAAGTTTACCCATTGGAATCAGTCCAACAAGAATGGTAAGCCGTGCTACAACTACTACACGCCGAACAATGAGGTGTGCGGTTGCGTTGCCACGGCCGGTGCTGCGATCATGCAGTTTTTCGGTAACACTGCCGATGCAGGGAACACGGGACCTGTCGGCGAAGGTGTTTCCTGCTATCTGTATGGGGAGAAACTGCCGGATGTAAAGACTCTTTCCGGAGCGGTTGATTGGAGCGTCCTGCCGAAAGCCTATGGCGGAGAATCGGAGTCGGATCTTGATGAGGCGGGGCGTCAGCTAATTGGGCGCGTAGCCTACAATTTTGGCGTTCTCGTCGGCATGAGTTGGGCCTCAGAAGGTCCTGGCACGGATTCTGGGTCTTATGTATCACGGTTGGACGATGCGTTCAAGGCGTATGGTTTTTCTGCTGCGCGGCATGTTGAGTTCAACACGTCGGATAAGAGGGCGTCGCAGTATTTCAAGATGGTATATGCCCAGAACTGGGCGGGTGCGCCGGTGGTTCTCGGCATCCATGGCGATACCGGCGGTCATGCGGTCGTGGCCTGCGGCTATGCGAAGACGTCCGATGATGAAGAGCTTTGCCGCGTATTCATGGGCAGGGGCGGTTCTGGCGATGCCTGGTACAAGTTCCCGCAGGTGGAGTCGTATTCCATCATCGATGAAGCCGTGACAATGATCGGCTACGATGGTACGGCGAATATGGATCCGATGGATCTAGTGTCGCTTGACGAGGCGGGCGCCAATGAGCTGTTCAACAAGATCGGAACGGTGCCGATTTGCGGATGGGCCAACGTCACCAATTCGAAACTTCTGTTCCCTGGTGTGACCAAGAGCGCAGAGGGGGAGGGTGGTCAGGTTTCCTTCACCCTCACGGCTTCTGTCGATTCAAACGGCTTCTTTGCGGTTCGTATTCCCGTCGGCACTACGGATCTTCGCATGGTGCATGAGGACTCTGGCACGGAGATGCTAATCACCCCGTTCGTTTCCAAGGTTTTGAAGGATGAGGAGAAGGATCGCACGGCGCTTGAGGCGGCCATGCCGGCAGAGTTGGCGTTTCTCGTATTCAACATGGTCACGAAGTCGACGGTGGAGCATGCCCGCGAAAAGGCTCTTGAGGACGGCAAGGCGGTGCTGATGATCAGCGGCGCCGGAAGCATCCGGGAGAATCTGCTTCTGGACTACATCACCTGCTGTGACGCCATGACGGACATGTCCAACAAGTTTGTGTTCGTGAGGGTGAACAGTTCTGATGTCTATGGCGATGGCGATCCCTCAATCGGCGTGTTCGATCCCGCTGAAGGCGCTGCCGATCTGCGCTGGTGGGAGTCCAATGGACGTCTCGCTTACGAGAATTTCATGGATTACGACTCGGACTCTGACGATCTGGTATACACGTTCTCGGCGGAAAACACCGAGGCGCTCACCAATTCCGTCGCCTACGTTCTCAATTCGGGCTATGACCTGTACGCCCGTCGGCATTCTGGCATAGTGGTGGAGGTGAAGGCTCTGGATGTCGAAGGTAATGCCCTGTCTGGCATTGGCGGTGTTGACAGGCCCTACGGCACATATGAGAATTGCTGGAAAAATGGCGAGGAGGTTGTGATGTCGGCGCCGGCGGTATGCACGAACGAGAACGTCGGCATAATGTATGAGTGCCTTGGCTGGACTACAAATGGGTTGGCAGGCGTAGGCAATGTGGTCAAAGGCTGCGAGGCGGTCTTATCTCTCACAACCAGCAACAATGTGTCATTCGCGTGGATTTGGAAGGTCAAGGCCTATCGGGTCAGGGCATCCTCCGATCCTTCCCAAGAAGGTGCTGTAACACCATCGGAGGCATGGAGAGTGCCCGGTGACCGCATTACTCTTGTCGCGCTGGAAAAAATCGGCAGTGAAGGATTGAGTGGCTGGACATTGGACTCTCCGTCAGGCGAGTATGATGATGTGGATGTCCCGAATGCATCCTTGAACGGAACTGCGTTTTCGTTCACTGTCGAAGAACCGACCTCCGTACTCGCGAAATACAAGGGAAATGCATCGCCCTCCGCACCGAAGGAATACTCTGTGTCGGTTGAAGTGGAACCGTCGGATCTCGAGGATTTGATGAATGGCGGCGGAAGCCTTTCGCTCGGGGAGGTCAATACCGGCTATGATTCCTACGCAAGCTTTGCGGCGTTTTCGTCTGATGTGGTCGATTCCACCGGTGGCGTATGGCGATGCACGGGATGGGTGCAGGATGGTGAGACGAATTCCGTCTCAGATCTTGCGAGTCTCGACGCTTCCAGGCAGACGGATGTCGTGCTCGTATGGGAGCTTCAGGAGCCTGAAACGATTCTCCCGGTTCCTGCGGAGATATCAATAAAGGATATCGTTCAGGTGGATGGTGGATGGGTAATCACCGTCTCTGGCGCCGTGAAGGACTGCTGGTATTGGCTTTACTCGTCAGAAGATCTTTCCGGAATTGTGGGAGAGAGCGGTCAATGGACGGCTGAGGTTGTCGAAAAGAAAAAGGCGGAGGAAGATGGTGACGTGGTCTTTGCCGTGACTTCAGCTGAAGGCAGGATGTTCTGGCGAGCAAGGGTTACCGCAACGGAGAATGGTGACGAATGATGCGAACAATCTCCATTGCCGCGCTTGCTGTGCTCGTTTCTCTTCTCTCCGGATGCGGATGCTCCAGAGAGAAGAAACCCGTTGATGGGGTTGAGTCTCGCATGGATGATGCTGCATACACCAATGCGCTCGCGAAGTTGCGAGGCGATCAGGCGTCCTCGGCGGCGAGAGTCGCCGCCATCATGGCCAAAATCGAGAAACTCGGCAAAGATGCGGTCTCCAGTCCTGAATATACCGTTCTCACCAATGACTTGGCCAAATGCAGGGCGGAGTCGGAGATGATTCGCAAGGCAACCCAGATGGCGGTGCGTAATCGCCTGATGAAGGATGCCACCAAGAAAGGCAATTTGAAGAAATGAAGGAAGGTGCAAATATGAAAAAGGCAGCGCTCGGTTTCATCGCATTGGCGATGGCTCTAATCGCAAATACCGCACAGGCATTGGGTGGATCTGGAGATGTCCGGTCGATTAATCCGTGCGATGAGTACGGAAACGTAATACCCCAGGGTTCGATACAGCAGCCGTACGTGGCTGGGCAGACGGCATACTTCCGTCTTCGCCTTGAAAACGCAAACAGCACTGAAAGCTGGGATTCCAGAAAGGGCTCGCGTCTCCGCAACCACTGGCAGTTCGCATGGGACAGCAGCATGTATCCCGGATACTCCTTGATGGACATGCTTGCCATGTATCCTCCCGCCATCGGCGTAAATGTGAGCGGTCAGTCACGCGCGGCTCGCATCAGCCTGATTGAGCCTGCCGACGCCGGGTGGTACACGGATCTTGTCTGCTCCTATAGGGTGGAGCCGGGTGATTTCGCCTTGCCGATGACCCTCGTTTCGGACAACGGCGAGTACATGTTGGGTGTCGCAGCAGGGAATGCAATCAACAGGTCCTCGCTGTGGAGTCTGGTTTCCTATACGCGAGATTGCCCGGCGGATCTGTCTGCATGGGGCGCAATCACCGGGACAAACGTTTGTTCCCTGGTCTGGGACAAAGGGGATGGATTGTGGAGGCACGATTCAGCAAACGAGGAACGTCAGAGTTGGAAAGCTGACCTGACGCTTTCACAGGCAGGTCTCTACATCAAGACGATAGACTTTGCGTCTTCTGAGTATTCTGTGGCGGAAGGACGTACGGATAAGGTCACGGTCGACATCGTAGGCGGAGTGAACACAAACGGCAATGGTGTCGTCTATGCCAAGATCAAGGATGGATCGCATGTTTCCCTCGCCGAGGATCCCGTTGAAATCATTGAGATGTGGGATGGAGAGGGCACAAACGCCTATCAGGTGGCAAAGATAACAATCCCTTCCGGCGTTGATGCATCCTCGTTCTCCTTCAAGGTCAGGGGAAATGTCCAGACCAACGAACCGATGGTCGTGTATCTCTCCTCCACAAAGGAGTTCGCCTATGAGGATGGATTTGGCGTTAATGGACAGGATATCGTGACGAACTTTGTCACGGCCGCCGTCTATTGCGTTGCGCCGCCGCCGCCGTACATAGCGGTCACCCTTGACGGTGCGGCGAGAAAGACCGTTACCGCGGGTTCAAACTACACTGATTATGCCGCCGTGCTCACGGTTGCGCTCTCTGAAGCCTATACGTCTGATGTGGAGGTTGAGGTCAAGCCTACGGTCAACGGTGCGTCCATTGAGGTCGGCAAGAAATATATTGGCTTGTCCACGTTCTCCGACACCGGATACCTCGGCACCAATACCACAGTGCGGTTTACCGTGGCCGAGATGGAGGCGGGCGTGCTCAGCAAGAATCTTTATGTGTATGTTCTCGGCGGTGACGACAATACGGCCGCGATTGACAAGGGAGTGCTGTTCACTCCAGCGGCGAAGGGTGCGTCCGCAGATCATTTCAAGCACGAAAACCAGCCCGCCACACTGTACGTAAACAAGAGCACTCCAGTGATTCTGAGCCCTGCCGAGGGGGATGTGCATCCGGAAATCAATGGTGGCGTGGAATACAAGTTCAGGGTGTCGATATCCGACGACTACATGAACATGGCCGATACTTATACTGTTGAATGGTGGATCGACGGCGCAGGCACGCCGGTGACGGTGTCAAACCTCAGCGTGGCTGGCGGAGAGATAACGGTTCCCGTCACCTACATAGCCGAGGGATCGCATACCACCGCATTCCGCATCAGAAACTCCTCAGGAACCTATTCCGAAGACCGTCATTTCACAGTCCCTGTGAGGAAGCCCAAGACCGTGAAGGCAGAGGTGCTTACCGCCGCAGATTCCTCCGGCAGATACACCGAAGATGTCGGAGAATTGGAGATCAGCTTCCTTCTGTCCGAGGCGTACAGCACGTCCACCCAGCCGATATATGCATATCTGATACCCATGAACGCGGCAGCTTCGAACCAGGTGGCTTGCACCGGACTTGCCTTTACTGAGGGTGTTGCGATCCTGCCTGGTCAGACGACATCTTTCATGAACGCGGCCATAAAGGTATTGGACGGCACGAACGGTTCGCTGCTCAGGTTCAAGGTTCTGCTGAGTTCGTCCGAACAGAACACCGGCAATCTGGCGACAATCGGCGAGTATGCGTCCCAGGATCTGTACATACCTGTCGTCAACAAGGCTCCGGCCGTCTCAAGCGTCAGCATGAGCGGAAGCCTTCCCGTCACGGTGAACGGTCAGACGTTCAAGGGCAAGGCCTCAATCGGCCTCAACAAGGTGTTTGGGCTCATCGCCGATGATGTGGATATCGACCTCACGAACAATGTTACGGTGACATGGAACTTCTCCGATCCGAACGGATATCTCTTCACGACGAACATGACGGGGCTGCTTTCCGAGATTGTGCTGACGAATCAGTTCGAGGTTGCAGGCACGTATGACTGCAATGTGAAGATCAAGGACAAGGACATGACGGACTCCGAGTTCGCCAGGCTCGCCCCGTTTGAGTTCAAACTGATCGTCTCCGAAAAGCCGACGGTCCTCATCAAGTTCCCGAATTCAAACACGTTCAACGAAACCGATGCGGACAAGGGCATGAGTTATTTCGATGTCGAGCTCTCCACTCCGGCATCCAGACCGATCGATATCGGAATTGAGTGCACACGTGTGGCCGGTGCAAGCGGAGTGCTCAATGTCACGACAAACATGCTCCATTTCCGCGCCGGGCAGATGAGCCAGAGGGTGCTCATCGATGAACTTGACGGTACGATCGACTCCGTCTCGTTCAAGGGCGGCTTCATCGTGAAGGCGTCGGTGGTCACCACGACGCTGAATGAAGATGGCGTACCGTGGAGCAGTGTGTACGATTCCGTGACCGAGAAGATGTATGTCGCCA
This sequence comes from Kiritimatiellia bacterium, assembly GCA_045595285.1. GTDB lineage: Bacteria > Verrucomicrobiota > Kiritimatiellia > RFP12 > UBA1067 > UBA1731. The sequence continues at coordinate 28,281 of JAZOAC010000035.1, forward strand.
ACGAGGCGCCCACGATTGTATTCCCGGTCGACACGGGTGCGACGAACGATGCCGCCATCAATGTGCAGATACCGCTTTCATGGAAGATTGCCGATGTCGACTTCGACCTCACCAACAAACTCACTGTCGTCTGGACCACGAGCGAAGGCGTCCGGGAGGAGTTCAAGGGCAGCGATGTCGTTGACGGCGTGTTCACCAATGTGTTCAAGTCCGGCGGCGCAAAGACCGTCACAATGACGGTTACGGACAAGGATGGCGGAGTCAGTTCTGTCACCCTCTACTACAAGGTCGCTGCGTCTAAGCAGGTGTACGTGTATCCGATGGGCCCGTACTACGGCGGTCTTACGCCTCTTTCCAAGGTCTATGCGTCTGCGGCCGGCATCGGCGAAGGCCGGGCGTGGGCGGACGGCACCAGGGCCACCGAGAACTTTGTGCATACATACACGTACGGTGCCACCATGGGCACGGCAAAGATATCCGCGAGCGGATATGTGGACGGACAGGAGGATAGCGATATCGATGCCGCCGGAAACGCATACGATGAGGGTGATGTAGCGTACGTGTACCGCGATTTGACGGGACGCGACAGCTTCTTCTACGCGTGGCTTGTCGCCGCAAAGGAGGAGGAATCGACCACCTACACCGGAAACGTGCTTATTTCGCCCGTGTCTCCAAAGTCGAAGGTAGGAACGGTGCAGTATCCTCTTTCCCTCCCGACGGAGCTGGCCGGAGACGACACCAACCCGATGTATCCGGATCGATTCATCGAGGCGTTCTTCTCGAAGGAACTCTATCCCTCAGACAACATGGGTGACATGAATGCCGACGGCGTACCTGACTATTTTGCGACACTCCCCTGGTCCATGCCGACAGGCGAGAGCATGACAGTCCCCGAGGCGATGACCGGTCAGGCCATCTCGGGCTCCAATGGCGGAGAGGATGGCGAGGGTGAAAGCGCCACGGCTTCCGATCTTGCAAACATCTCCACCTACAACGGCGATCTGGATTTCCTGCCGGTCGCGTGGAGTTCCTCCAATCCTCTCAATCCTGCAGTCCGCAATTGGGGCCCCGGGCAGCCGTTCACCACAGTGCGTGAGATTCGCGGCTTGGGCAACGGACTCAATGAGCCAGGCATTTCGGATTACGATCTCACGGACGCAGAAACTTCGGCACTCTTCGCTGCATGTGCGCTTGCGGATGCGCCTGCCGCCAACTATGCCGCGGCGACGAATTGGGCGAAGTCCACCGGATGGACGCCCGAATCGCTCAATCCCCGTTCCGCCACACGCCTGAATCCCGTCAATCCTGACACCGACGGCGATGGCTTCGATGATGGATGGGAGTACTACTTCTGGTACTACGCGAAGGTCGGTGCGATTGTCGGTGCGATTGTCGATGGCGTCTGGAGCCGCCTTGAGGGACGTCGATTCGACGCAGCCTCCTCAACGCTGTCCGTACGCATCTCCGCCGATGAGATTGTGGAGGCGTTCAATCCGCACGTCACTCGCGTTACAGAGTCTGCTTTTGGCATGGACTTTGATAATGACGGACTTTCCGACCTTGAGGAATACGCGCTCGGCACTAACCCTTGCGACTGGGATTCCGATGGAGACGGCGCAGGCGACCTCTGGGAGGTCATGATGGGTCTCGATCCCTGTTCTGCGGACAGCTACCTGAACCCGGATTGCGATTTCATGGCGCGTTGCGAGTATGCGGAGGATACATTCACCGTCTATACTCTTGCCAATGGCAAGATCTTCGCACTTCCGACCTCCTCTGCATCTTCGATCACACCGGCAGAGTCCGCCTCCACCTCAAATTACTTCAAGGTTGAAGTGGCGGTTGGTGTCGACACCGCAGCGTACTGGGTCACGAACAGCCCTGTTGTCTACACCGTCGGCGGCAATAGCTGTCTGGCGAGTAGTGTGGATGCCTATGCCTCGCTTGAAATTGGCGGCAAGGTGTATCTCGGCGAGGCGGTGGTTCTCGCGTCCGGTACGCCCGTTGCGATAGCCGCAACCGCAGAGCCGGTTCTCCAGGCGGTGATTCCGGAGTCTGGATTTGACTGGATCAAGCCCACGACAAATGAGAAGGGGGCTACCACGACGGCGTTGGAGCTGTTCAATTATGGCGGTGACGGCGTTACCTATGTGCCTTGCACCTCCAACGCCACGACATATGCCGAGATACCCGCCGGCTCCGTGGTCGCCAGGGTGCAGTCCGACGTGAAGGTGACGCTGCTCCACAATCAGGTCATGGTGCAGTACGGTTTTGATCCCCGTGTGGCCTGGAACATCAACGAATATGGCTTCCTTGACGATCGTTGGCGCCGCCAGAACAGCGAGGACGCCGGTTCGATGGGATTTGCCGGTGTTCCCACCAACACGGTTGCATACGCATCGCGCGATGAGTTCCTCGTCGCTCAGTATCGCATGAATGCGCAGAGGGCTGATTTCCCCGGCCTGGAGAATGCATCTCCTTCCGTGGCCTTCTATATGGCGAATACCACCTTCCCCAACCTTCCGCTTGAATTTATCCGCGAGTTGGAATATTCGTACAGTCCGTTCACCGAAACGAACGAGACATATCTCGCCTATTGGGATTCTCTCACGAAGAATGCCACGGTTCATGGTGCGGATACCGATTGCGATGGCATCCCCGATGGCTGGGAGCTTTATGTCAAGGCTGATCCCAACCTGCGTCTCGATGCTTCGCTGCACAATCTGGATGTCGACAACCTCAGCCTTGTGGAGGAGTATGCGGGTGTCGATTCCTGCAATGCCTATACCAATCGTTTTGATATGCAGGGCAACCTCGTCTATCCTGAGGTGGAAACCATCACCAAGAACCATCCCGGCAAGAAAGACGGCTGGTGGAACAAGTTCTTCCCGACTAATCCGTATGCTACCGATACCGACGGCGATGGCATCGTGGATCATCTCGAACGTGACTCCAGATCCGGCTCGTTCCCTGTCGGACGCAATGTCTATGGCGCGAAGTTCACCTTCATATACGGGGATAATGCCGAGAAGTACGCGGCGAATGGCTCTACGGTGTGTTTCCGCGGCGGCGGTCTCAACCCGTGCTCTGTCGATACGGACTGCGACCTCCTCCCCGATCCGTGGGAATACGAGTTCGCCGGTATTGTGGTCGATGGAGGAACCCCGTCGGTTGCTCTTGATCCGGCTGATCTACTCACGCTCATTCAGGCCGATGAGCACCAGAGTGGAATTGATACGAATGCTGTCGCCCAGATCCGCGGCGGCATGGACGGCACGTACAACGGCGACGCGAACTTGGACTTTGACCATGATGGCCTCCTGAACTTCCAGGAATACCTTGTGCAGTCTCTGCGCCACCTCCGCTATGACGATTCGCTAACGCCTCTCATGGGTGTACATCCGGGTGCACGCAAGTTTGTCCGCTTTATTCCGTTCTCTGCGTGGGACGGCAATGCGTTCCAGGAGAAGTGCAAGGAGAAGGGCTTTACCGGTCTCGGAGCATGGCAGTTCGGCAAGTTGGGATACTTCACGCTTGCTCCCCATTCCTGGGATCCTCTCGCCCAGAATACGGCCGGGCTCTCGGGTTGCGCCAACTACGCGCATTCGGAAGGTGCTGGATATCGAGTCATGCTCCGTCCGTCGGTCGACATTCCCACGATGCTGGGGACGCAGACCATACAGGCGAGCGGCTACGCGTCGACAGATCCCCGTCGTTGGGATACCGACAACGACGGTATGGACGACTACTACGAGATATTCCATGGTCTCAACCCGATTCTCGGCTCTGCGTCGGATCCCATGTCCATTAATGAACAGGGGCTTCACAATTTCGGAACCTACGACGTAATCGGCGCCATCTACGGCGGCACGGTCAACGCCTGGTGCAACCACTGGACCGACTGGAATCTCGACGAGCAACCGGCGTTCGATGCGATCAGGCATCCTTGGTTGATTGGCACCATGGAGTGCGATGCCGACGGCGATGGCCTCCGCAACGACGAGGAGGCGCTGAAGGTGAATCTGGCCAAGCCGCAGAATACGCATACGGATCCGACTCCGCTGTGGATGACGGATTCCACATCCGCCAAATTCGCAAGCTTCACTTCGCAGTATTACGGGCCTGATCCGTACCTTTCCGAAGTTCCAATGTACACGGAGGGCATCACGCACCACGATCTGTTCAACTATCCGTGGAAGGACCTTCGTTGGAATACGGTCGTGTACGCACCCGGTTCAGGCGGCATCAACCGCAACTGGATGTTCTCGTTCGAGGAGAACGAAGGTTACGATACCGACCATGACTTCAGGAGCGACAGCACTGAACTGGTGAAGGGTGTCGAGCCCACGTCCGACCCGCTCAATTTCATGGATCCGAATCGCCGTCAGGCACTGTATCTCCCTGGCGATCAGTCGGCGGCCGTTTCCTACGATTCTGAATCACGCCGCAGCATCGGCACCGAGCCGGATCTGCTCAAGCAGTTCACCGTCGAGTGTTGGGTGCGCCCTGAAGGCGCCCAGAGGAATGTCGTTATCCTGGAGCGCGTCTGCGTGTACGGTGCCTCCACGCTCTCCAACAATCAGACCTATGTGCGCGCAAACTTCCGCATAGGCGTCGACTCAGACGGCAAGGTTTACGGCGAGTACGAGGGTTCTACGGCGGATTCCGGCGCAATCAGGGTTACGGGACTTGCGCTTGGTTCTGGTGTCTGGACGCATCTTGCGTTCACCTACGACGGATACACCGCCGCACTTTACATGAACGGCGCTGTTGCCCCTGTGGCATCCGCCAACGGAGTGGGGCTCCTTCCCGCGAATGGCATTGACGGAATCCTTCAGGAATCCGGTACGTCGGTGATGCCGTACACGGGCTATCGTGCGCTTCCTTGCGCAAACATCATAGGCGCCCGCGCACTCAACAAGAACGCCGTCAGCGTGAATCCAGAGACGACATGGGCCGATTTCTCCGGATTCTACAAGGGTTGGATTGACGAGGTTCGCGTGTGGGACGGAGCACGCTCCGCATCTGATCTCCACTCCAATTACCTTAAGCGCTACTCGTTTGACGATGTGAACTCGTTGCGCGAGACCGTCTACAAGGCCTGGCGCAACGGCGCTGCGCGCGCGGACTCCAATCCGAAGACGGCTCTTCCGCCCGAGCTTCTCCTGCATTACAGCTTTGCGACGCTTCCAGGCGCCGTTGATGCGGCGAATGTCATTGCGGAGCCTACGGGCTTCCAGGCTGCCGTTCTGGACAATGTGCGCAAGCCCAACATCAAGGATCTCGATGAGGCACTTTATGTGGGTTGGTGGAGCAAGCTTTCCGCAATCAACAGCAAGGTGTACAGCAACTATGCGATAGTGCCATGGATACCCAATACGGTTGCGCACCTTCCCGTGATGGACGGATCGAGCATCGACTCCCAGTATTGGAGTTCCTACGCTGCGGGTGTCATCGGCAATCAGAACGGATATGCATATCCAAACTCGGCGAATCCGTATCCGACCTATGTGTACAGGTTCGAAAAGCTGCATCATCTCAACAGGCTTGCGGTCGCTCCGTCGCTTCAGCTCTACGACACCATTGGCTATCCCATCTACGACCGCTACGCGTTCCAGCTCCGCAGCGACTTTGTCGGCGCAACCGACCTCGTTCCGCTGGGCGGCGCATTCGCCAAGCGCGGCGCTGACTTCTGGGATGGGCAGGGCGCCATGGATGCATGGACGGCAACGTCCGTCAATGGCGCTGTCGCGGATTCTGACGCTGACGGCATTCCGGACTGGGCGGAGGCCCTTGGCTACACGACAGCCGAGGCGTATCTCCGCGCCTTGGCGGAGGGTCTTCTCCCCGACGCGACAGCCAAGGAGGACTTTGACGCTACTTACGCTGACAAGGCTGATTCCAACAATGACGGTCTCCGCGACTGGTGGCAGCGACTCCACGATCTGAAGGGTGCGGCAAAGTCCGACACAGACAAGGATGGTTTGGCGGACTTCGCCGAATACCTTGTGTCCGACGTTTTCAAGTTTGGCGAAATCAGCCCAGTCCTCTCAAAGACCAACGGCAAGGAGTTCGACTACTTCCGCAAGGCTGGCAGGCTCTATCTTGGCGAACTCTTCACAGACCATGACTTCATGGAAGACGAGTGGGAGAATCTGTTTGCGAATGGTGTTGTCGATGCAGTGCAGTATGATCCTTCCGCTGATGCAGATGCTGACGGGTGGAGCAATTATGCTGAATGCCGTGCAGGTACGCTGCCGGACCGCTTTGCCACAATTACGGCAGAAGGCCAGCAGGTCCCTGAGTATCCAGAACCTCTCATTTCTGTCAAGGCCTTCTATAAGAACGCATCTTTGGTTTCTGCACCGATAGTCGTCAAGGCATACAGCAGCAATGCATCTGTCGAGGATGCCCAATGGAATGTGCCAGGTTCTGATACGGCGATGGACTACGACCGTATTGTTGGTGTGAACCCAGGGGTGAAAACCAAGTATCTGTTGGGGCCTAGTGTGGTTGTCCCCGGTACTGTAACAGTCTACTTCAGGGATCCGTCAGAACTTAATGTTACGGACGGTCGTGGAGTGTGGGGAAGCCCGTCTTCGTCAGTGTGGCGAGAAGTGCTGGAAGAGACTCCTATCCAGGGAGTCAATGATGCCGCAAACCTTTCTGCCGTGACTGAGAATATCGGGACCTTGATCTATCGGACCGGTGAGATGGAGATCGATTTCTCTGCATTGTCAAGTTATCGATATGAGTTGGAAGACGGAACATATATGTTCTACCACCCACAGACGAATACCTATATCCGTTCAAATCTTGACCAGTCTTATGTGAAGATTCACTGGCAGAGCAAGCGTCTCGTCGATGAGTCAAAGTGGGAATTTGCCCTTTCGCGCGCATCGACCGGTCATGTCCGTGAAGGCCTCAATACCTTCGTCGCGTTTGTTGATATAGACGGGAATGGCGAGTATACCGAAGGCGAGCCCATGGGGATTGCCCGCAATGTGAATGTGGGCTGGAACTCGGCTAATGTTGAGATACAGCTTGCAGATGGAGGTCCTGCAACACCTCGTTATGCTCTTGGTCTCGATTCTGGTGCAGAATCGATCGCCCGGAGCACTCGTATTGACATGAAGCGTGTGCAGATCAATTCCCTTGTGGGGAATTCGTATGGAAAAGTGGAAGATACCAATCCATATATTCTCGGACGTGATATCGCCAATCGTGTGTATTTGCATGAGGGAGACTTCATGAATGCGACAGATTTCGATATCGACTGGTCTGCGTTCAAGGCTGATGTCCTTAACAGCAAGATGGTGGTGAATGGCAAGATGAATGTCACGACAGTGACATATCGTGTGACATTGGAATCCAATGTTGCGCTTGCCTCCAATACCTTCGAAGTCGTCCGTACCTTTACGGCATCGCAGCTCAAGCCGGTTCCTGTCAATGCGAATGTCATCAATTATGGTGCAAGGCCGCTGTTCACATGGCGCCTTGATGATGATGGCGCAGATACGTTCACGGCGTTTTCGATTGTCGTCAAGGATGGTTCTGGTGCCACCGTGTGGAACTCCGGCTATCAGGCGATGCCGCCTAAGTTGCCGTCTGGCGTGTACGAATGGCGTGCTCCGCTGTATGTGAATGATCTTGCTTCCGCCGGCAAGGTGTTCAAGAACCTTGAGAACTATACGTGGCAGGTGTCGGTGCACAACTCCAAGTATCAGGATCCGCTTTGGTCAGACGCTCAGACGTTCCGCATGAACGTGTACGACTCGTCTGAGGCGAATTCCGGCAACTATGGTGTGATCAAGGCGTCGGTCAAGTATTACGGTCCGGGTCAGTATACTGTTGCCCAGAACAAAATGGAAGACATTATTCGCGTAGAGGCGTATACGACACCTGATTTCTCCGGTGTTCCGGCAGGACGCACATATGTCCCGTCCGGGTGCTATGATAGCGTCACCAATGATAGTCATGCCGTGAATGCAACGATTGTCGGGCTTGAGGCCGGCACTTACTATCTCCGTGCGTTCATCGATTCCGATGGCGATTGCAAGCGTTCCGATTGGGAATCGTGGGGATATGTATGTCCTCGTGGCGATATCGTCTCTGGCGGCGTCTTCAGTCCCACTGCGATAGAGGTGGGCTATGGCGCTGCTCCTGTGGAGGTGTGCTACATTGAAGATGCGGATATCGATCAGGACTGCCTGCCGGATGTTTATGAATACAATACGGCAGGTACGGACAAGACCGACTTCTTGGAAAAGAAGGGTGTGGCGGAGAATGCCAACAACGGATACATATCAGTCAATCCCAAGCTGCAGACAGCCATCGACAACCTTGTCGGCGCCGGAAACTCTGTCGGACTGCTCTCGCTTGGCGGCGGAAAGGTCTCCATGCAGGTCGCCGCACTTGCACTTGGCGTACCTACGCTCGAGAATACCGTCAAGGATTCCACGCTTGCCGTCACGGGTTTGACGCTTGAGAATGGCGCCGTGAACCTCACCGTTGGCGCCGAGGCCGATGAACCGTCGCTTGGAACCGTGTTCGTTTCGAACGGCAAGGTCATGACTACGGTTGTGGTCTACTACACCGCTCAACTCGGTGGCGACTGGGAAGTCGTGGTGACCAAGTCTGTAGAGTTTGCGATTGATGATGAAGGCTCTGTTGGCGATACCTTCAAGATTCCGCTTGATGGTCTCGACACAACAAAGGGCTTCTTCAAGGTCGAATTGAAGTAAGGAGTTTATGGGAGGGCGGCTTATATTCAAACCGCTCTCCCATCTCCCATTACTCATCTCTCATCTCCCATCGATTATGAAAAAAGATATACGCAAAGTTCTGGTCGTGAACGCGGGGTCCTCCTCGCTCAAGTACATGCTCTTCGACATGAAGGGTGAAAAGATGCTCTGCAAGGGCCTCGTCGAGCGCATCGGCATCCCCGGAAGCCGTATCGCCTACCAGAAGGCGGGTGCAGACAAAATCGTCAAGGAAGTCAAGGCTCCCGACCATGCCGAGGCGCTGAAGGCTGTCGTGGCCGCCGTCTCCGATCCGGAGAGCGGCGTGATCAAGTCGCTCAAGGAGATCGACGCGATCGGGCACCGAGTCCTTCACGGTGCGGAGGTATTCAAGGATTCCGCACTCATGGACGCGAAGACTCTCGCTGCCTGCGAGAGGCTCGTCAAGTTCGGTCCGCTCCACATGCCGCCGAACCTTGGCGGAATCAAGGCCTGCCGCAAGATTTTCCCCGGCGTCCCGAACGTCGGTGTGTTCGATACGGCTTTCCACCAGACGATGCCCGACTGCGCGGCGCTCTACGCGATTGCTCCCGAGTTCTACAAGAAGATGGGCATCCGCAAGTATGGTTTTCACGGCACGAGCCACAAGTTCGTGACCCAGGCCGCGGCAAAGTGGCTCAAGAAGCCTCTCAAGAAGGTCAATGTCGTCACGTGCCATCTCGGCAATGGCTCCTCGATGGCTGCAGTCAAGAACGGTGAAGTGATGGATACCACGATGGGTCTCACCCCGTTGGCGGGTCTCATCATGGGAACGCGCTGCGGCGACATCGATGCCGCCGCGGTTCTCTCCATCATGAAGGAGAAGGGCTATACACCGGATGAGATGGATACGCTTCTCAACAAGAAGAGCGGTTTTCAGGCTCTGACCGGGTGCGAGGGCGGCGACTGCCGCGATATGTGTGCCAAGGCAGAGAAGGGCGATATTGCGTCCATTACCGCTCTTGAGATGTTCGGACATCGCTGCGCGCTTTATGTGGGTGGATACAATACACTCATCGGCGGCGCAGACGCGATCGTCATGACGGGCGGCATTGGCGAGAACTCCGCTGAGGGACGCGCCCAGATCGTGAAGCGTCTCGGCGCCCTCGGGATCAAGCTAGACAAGGCGGCGAACAACAAGCTCCACGGTGAACTCGGTGTGATTTCCACGAAGGATTCCAAGATTCCGGTTGTTGTCATCCCCACCAACGAGGAACTTATGATCGCTCGCGACACCGTCCGGGTTTTGAAGGCAAAGTAATAAGTAATGGGAGATGAGTAATGAGATATGAGTTTATGATTTGTGCGTTTATGAATGCGAATCCTCAATTCATCCCCTAACCCACCTCCCATTACCCATATCTCATCTCTCATATCTAAAAACAATGAGCGCTATAGATAAGATCGTCGAAAAGGCTTCCGCATTGAACGGAACCGTTGTTCTTCCCGAGGGCATGGATGCCCGTGTCATCACCGCCGCCTGTGCGTGCGTCGACCGGAAGATATGTACACCCGTCGTTCTCGGCACCGCCGAGGAGATTGCCGCCGCCGAGGAAAAGGCGGGCATGAAGCTGGCAGACCGCGGCATCAAGGTCATCGACTACACGCAGGGTGATGCAGAGCTTGAGAATGCATATCTTGAGGCCTGGAACGCAAAGGAGTCGAAGAAGCCTGCCGAGAAGCAGAAGATCATAGATCTTGCCGCCGCCCAGAGCACGCTTCGCACCAAGCGCATCTATTTCGGTGGGATGATGGTTAAGCTTGGCCGTGTGAACGGTCTTGTCGCCGGATCCATCGCCTCCACGGGTGACATGCTTCGCGCCGCATTCCACACGCTCGGCACCCAGCCTGGCGTCAAGACGGCCTCGTCCTGCTTCATCATGGATCTCAAGGAGCCCACTCCGTCAGGCGATACGGTCCTTGCGTTCGGCGACTGCGCCGTAATTCCCGATCCCACGGCGGAGCAGCTCGTCGATATTGGTCTTGCCACAGCCCAGACGTACCGGGACCTCACCGGCTGCGAACCTCGAGTCGCATACCTTTCGTTCTCCACGAAGGGCAGTGCAGGCGGTCCGCTCGTCGAGAAAGTGCAGAAGGCCGTTGAGCTCGCAAAGCCGAAATTTGAGGAAGCCGGAATCAAGATGGATGGCGAGATGCAGTTCGACGCAGCCATCGTTCCGTCCGTTGGGCAGCTGAAGAACCCGAACGGTGCCGTGCAGGGCAATGCGAACGTCTTCATCTTCCCCGATCTTCAGGCAGGGGACATCGGCTACAAGATCGCCCAGCGTCTTGGTGGCGCGGCGGCGATCGGACCGAACCTTCAGGGCCTTGCCAAGGCGATGAACGACCTTTCGCGCGGATGCTCCGCCGAGGATATCGTCGGAACGGTTTGCGTAACCCTCCTTCAGTCCGTCTCAAAATGAGGATGCCGTCCTAGGGCAATTGGTTTATGGTTGCTTGCACACGGAAAGTGGGGAAACCACGGAGTGCGGAGAATTCATCTCCGTGTCTCCGTGCCGCAATCCTCTCCGTGTTTTGCGCCGCAGGCCGCCCCATCCTCCATCCCCCATCTCTCATAACTCATCTCTCATAATTCATAACCAACCATGAACCTTTGGTACATAGCTCCAATTGCCTCGTTCATTGCGCTTCTTGTCGCAATGGTGTTCTTCCGTTCGATGAAAAGGTCCGATGCCGGAAACGACCGAATGCAGGAGATTGCGGGCTATGTTCGCGAGGGAGCGATGGCATATCTGTTCCGTCAGTACAAGATCGTTTCGCTCGTGTTTGTTATCCTATTTGTGATATTCGCGGTTCTGGCGTTTCTTGGCGTGCAGAATCCTTTCGTGCCTGTTGCGTTCCTTACGGGCGGCTTCTTCTCTGGCCTTTGCGGCTACATCGGCATGAAGACCGCCACATATGCGTCGTCCCGCACGGCGCAGGCCTGCCGCAGCTCGCTCAATCGCGGACTTCAGGTCGCGTTCCGTTCTGGGGCTGTGATGGGGCTTGTTGTTGTCGGTCTTGGGCTTCTTGATATCTGCGTGTGGTACTGGATTCTTGACAAGTTCATCTACACGGAAGCCAATATGGCGTCAGGACTCACCGTGTTCGGCCTTCAGCTGGTCGAGCCGGGCTGTACGCTTGCCGCCAAGATGACCCACATCACCACCACGATGCTCACGTTCGGCATGGGCGCTTCCATGCAGGCGCTGTTCGCCCGCGTCGGAGGCGGCATCTACACGAAGGCGGCAGACGTTGGTGCGGACCTCGTCGGCAAGGTTGAGGCCGGAATCCCCGAGGACGATCCCCGCAATCCGGCGACCATTGCCGACAATGTCGGAGACAATGTCGGAGATGTGGCCGGAATGGGTGCAGACCTCTATGAATCCTACTGCGGCTCCATCCTCGCGACGGCGGCTCTCGGTGCTTCGCTCGGTGGAGCGGACGTTCTCAAGCAGGTCACCTCGCCTATGATCGTCGCTGGTATCGGCACCATCCTTTCGGTGGTCGGCATGTTGATGGTTCGCTGCAAGAACGACAACGCCACACAGAAGGAGCTTCTCCGTTCGCTTCTCACCGGCACGCTCGGCAGCAGCGTCCTGATTCTCATGGCTCTTGTCGGACTCCACTACATGGGCTTCATCTCCTGGGGCATCTTCGGCGCTGTCGTCGCAGGTCTCGTATCTGGTGTGGTCATCGGTCAGGCCACGGAGTACTACACGTCCGACGATTACGGTCCTACGCGCGGCATTGCAGGACAGGCCGTGATGGGGCCCGCCACCACGATCATCGACGGTCTCGCCACTGGCATGTATTCCGCAGGCGTCCCCGTCATCACGATTTGCGTCGGCATCCTCTGCGCATTCGGTTTCGCTGGCGGCTTCGAGAATTTCACCGCCGGTCTCTACGGCATAGGCTTCGCTGCGGTCGGCATGCTCTCCACGCTTGGCATCACGCTTGCGACGGATGCGTACGGTCCTATCGCCGACAATGCCGGCGGCAACGCAGAGATGAGCGCGCTCCCTTCGGAGGTGCGTCAGCGTACGGACGCCCTGGACTCCCTCGGCAACACGACCGCCGCCACTGGCAAGGGATTCGCGATCGGCTCTGCCGCCCTCACTGCTCTTGCGCTTCTCGCATCCTATCTTGAGGAGGCGAAACTCTGGATCGTGAAGTTCGCCGGTGACGGAGAGTTCATGGGACTCAAGGGTGCGGACATCATTTCCCAGCCGCTCGACAAATTCATGTCCAACTTCGATCTTACCGTCATGAACCCGCTTCTTCTTTGCGGACTCTTCATCGGCGCGATGATGGCGTATGTGTTCTGCGCGATGACGATGAAGGCTGTCGGACGTGCCGCAGGCTCGATGGTCGAGGAGGTGCGCCGCCAGTTCCGCGAGATACCCGGAATCATGGAAGGCAAGGGCACTCCTGACTATGCCCGTTGCGTGGCAATCTCAACTGCAGGCGCCCAGCGCGAGATGATTGTCCCGTCGCTTCTTGCGGTTGTCGTTCCTGTGGTCACGGGTCTTGTGCTTGGCATCCCCGGCGTTCTCGGGCTTCTCGCCGGAGGGATGGTGTGCGGATTCGTTCTCGCCACGATGCTGAACAATGCGGGCGGTGCGTGGGACAACGCAAAGAAATATATCGAGAAAGGTGCGCACGGTGGCAAGAAGCTTGCCGACGGCACGAAGAACCCGGTCCATGGCGCGGCGGTCATCGGCGACACCGTCGGCGATCCGTGCAAGGATACGTGCGGACCTTCCCTCAACATTCTCATCAAGCTCATGAGCATGGTCGCCATTGTATTCGCCCCGGCGGTGATTCGCTATGCCCCGGTTGTCCAGAGCTGGCTCGGTTTGAATTGAAATGACAACAACCACCATACTAGATTGCGCAAGGCGCGTCTTTAACGTAGAGATCGCAGGACTCGAAAGGACCCGCGACTCTCTCGGCGACGCGTTTGTCGCCACAGTCAAGCTGATGGTCGAGACCTTGGACGCGGGTGGACTGGTTGTCGTGACCGGAGTGGGCAAGAGCCTGCATGTCGCCGAGAAGATGAGTGCGGTGTTCGCCTCGACCGGCACACGTTCCATCGTGCTCAATCCAGTTCAGGCCATGCACGGCGATCTTGGAATGACTGCGCCGCGCGACATGCTGGTGGCCCTGTCGTTTTCCGGCGAATCCGACGAGGTCGTGAAGCTTGTGCCTGCCATACGCCGCCACGGACTCAAGATCGTTGCGCTTACGGGCAATCCTGATTCTGCGCTCGCAAGGATGAGCGACATCACCCTTCCCATTCCGTGCGGAGAGGAGGCGTGCCCGTTCGGCATGGCTCCGACGAACTCCGCGACGGCTACGATGGTCATGGGTGACGCATTGGCCATGGCGATGGTTGAGGCGCGCAAGTTCACGGTTGAGGAATACGCGGGCAACCACCCTGCCGGTGCGATAGGCCGGGCTCTTACGCTCAAGGTGGAGGATGTGATGCGCAAGGGCGATGCCTTTGCCAAGGTTAAGCCCGAATCTACCGTTCTCGAGTCCCTGATGGCAATGACAAGGGCTAAGTCCGGATGTGCGGTGGTGGCAGATGCGCAGGGTGCATTGAAGGGAATTTTCACGGACGGGGATTTCCGTCGGATAATCTCTTCGGAGGGCGCGGACGCGTCAGATGTCCTGTCGGCGCCCGTGTCGAAGTACATGACAACATCGCCGAGGTCCATCAAGAGCGATTCGTATGCCGCCGAGATAGTCAAGGTGTTCGAGAAGATGCAGATTGACGATCTTCCGGTGGTTGACAACGCCGGGTGCGCCATCGGTTTGGTCGACATTCAGGACCTTCCTAAAATGAAGGTGATTTGATACAATTCAAGCAATTCTATTGAAAGGAGAATGACCATGAGCAAACTTCTGATTGTATCTTTTATGGCACTTGCCGCATTGACGGCAGATGCGCAGTCTCGCCGTGGCACGACTCGCCGCGGAGCGGTTGGTGCGGACGGCGGCGCCGCCGTTGCAAAGGGCAAGGATGCCCGCGTCCTCATCACGCGCAAGGCGCAGCTCGGGTCCGTGTGTCTCCAATCCGCTCCCTCTGCGAACGGGAATACGAACCTTAAGGTCTCGCGTAGGCCGCGCCAGTGGATTGTGCCTGAGTTAGAGTATCAGACCGCCGCCGATTGGCAGGATGAGCTTACCGTGGCATGGCACATACTTCTCGATTCCAAGAATGCCAAGCAGCGCGACAGGCCGTCCAAGGACAAGGAGCCTGTCTCCCGTTATTCATACTACACAACGACTGTCCGCTACATGAACATCCCGAAAGGCTCCCATGGCGCGAGCGTCGTGCTTCCCCCAAGTGTCCTTGAGCGCTATGGTGAGCCCGTGGTCATCTCGGTTCGCATAACCAACAAGGAGGGAGATATCCTTGACGGTCAGGATGAGGGTGCCGCAAATCTCAAGATGCCCGAAAACTGGTGGGAGAACGACGGTGTGTTTTCGGCGAAGGACAAGAAAACCGATACGCTGCTCATCACCCGTCGTCAGGGGCTTCTTGATCGCTCCAAGACGATTTTTGCTCTCGTCAATCCTGACGACTACGAGATGGTCCATCAGTAATCCAGAAAACCACAGGCGGTTTTATGTCCAGAATCGTAACATTGAACATTGGCGCATCCCGTGCGGTGTTGGCCGAATATGCTGTGCAGGGGAAGCAGGGGCTCACCCTTACCGCATATGGAACGGCCGATCTTGCCGGACTCGACTGGGATGCAGAGGGTTCGGCTGAGGCCGTACTCGTGCCGGCTCTCCGCGAGGCGGCAAAATCAGCCGGCATAAAGCCCGGCCCTCTCGCGCTTGCCCTTAACGGGCAGATGGTGTTTCCGCGCTTCACGAAGTTTCCGACCGTTCCCGCTGACAAGCTGGAGGAGCTTGTGCAGTATGAGGTGGAGCAGGAGGTGCCGTTCCCGGTGGACGAGATCGTGTGCGACCATCAGTTCCTTGGTCAGACGGCCGAGGGCGATACCGCCGCGATGATTGTGGCCGCGAAGCTGGATCAGGTCACAAAGGTGACGGATGTGGTCGTGGCCGCCGGTTTCACTCCGGTTGTCGTCGATGTTGGGCCGATGGCCGTACTGAATGCGCTCAAGCGTTCCTATCCCAGTATTCCCGGCGGCACGGTAGTTCTGGACATTGGAGCGAAGACGACCTCTCTCATCCTTGTCGAGAACGAAAAGATATATCTGCGTTCGATTCCGGTCGCCGGAAACGCAATCACCAAGGAGATTGCCCAGGCGTTCGGATGTTCCATGGAGGAGGCGGAGTCGCTCAAGCTGGAGCGCGGCTATGTCGCTCTTGGCGGAGTCACCGAGGATGCGGACGAGATATCCGACAGGGTGTCTAAGATTGTCCGTACTGTTCTCACCCGTCTCCATGCCGAGATTCTCCGGTCGATCAACTTCTATCGATCCCAGCAGGGCGGTGCGGCGCCGTCTCGGATGTTCATCACCGGCGGCAGTGCCGTGCTTCCGCAGATAGACGAGTTCTTCCGCGAGACTCTCAAGATAGAGGTTGACTTCCTCAATCCGTTCGGCGGCATTGATTTCGGTCCGAAGATCGACCAGACGGCCCTTGAGACGGACGCTTTCACTCTTGCTGAGTCAGCCGGTCTCGCCCTTCGCGTGATTGATGCGGCTACGCTTTCGATAAACCTCATGCCTCCGGCATTGGTGGCGCAGGCTCGCGCAGTCAAGCGCATTCCGTTCCTGGCCGCGGGCGCAGTCGCCGTTCTTGCCGCGATAGCACTTGTCATCGTCGGTGAAAACCGGCTTAAGGATGTCGCCGTCGCCGAAACCGAGGCCGTTCAGCTGAAGAACAATTCGCTCCGTCAGTTCGAGACGAAGCTCAAGGCGGAGCAGAATAAGGCTCAGGCTGAACTCGAGAAGTGCGATGCGTTCCAGAAGCTCATGGCTTCACGCTTCAGCGTGACACGCGAGCTTGCGACCGTGCGCCGCTCGCTGCTGCCGGGCATGTGGATCACCGCATGGGAGTCCATTCCCCCGAAGCCGGACGACGATGATCCCATTGCCGTCACGCGCGTAACGGTTCGCGGCTGGCGCGACTCCCTCTCCGAGTTCGAGAAGGAGCACCGCAGGCAGAATGCCGGCAAGACGATGACCGCCGAGGAGATTGTCGCATCCTCACTTAAGACAAAGTCTACGGTCGTTCCCGAGACTGTGAAGATTGTTTCCCAGAAGGACGTAAACATGAAGGGTGTGCTTTCGGAGTTCGTGATTGAGCTTTCGTTCGCGGCCCCGGCTTCGGCAAATCCTGACGCCAAAAAGAAGCCGATAAAGAAGCGCAAAGCGAAAGGGAGGCGCTGATGAATCCCGAAAAGATCAAGATGATTGGCTATGTGTCGCTGGGAGTGTGGGTGCTTTTGGCGGGCGGATTGGGCTACATGGCGTATGACGCATCGTCTGCGCGCGCCGAGGCGGAGGAGACCCTTCAGAGCGAAAATGATGCGTTCAACCGTTTCAACAACGCCCCTGTGTTCCCGTCCGCCGCATCGATCTCCAGCGTAAAGTCCAATGAGATGGCGTGGAGCATATGGTACGACACCGCGTTTTCGCTTGCCGGACGTGGAGACAAGGATCTGCCTTCGGAGACACCTCCTGTGTTCAAGCAGCGACTTCAGACCACCGTCCGCCGTCTTCAGTCCCTGAAGGGCGAAGCTGCCGGCAAACTTTCCCAGCCGACATTCTTCTTCGGTTTCGAGAAGTTCCTCGGAGAGACGGACGCGCTTCCGCAGGCGGAAGAGATCCCGTTGTTGGCTACGCAGCTCGACTTCATCGAGAGTTTCGCCGAGATGCTTGCAGAATCGGGTGTCATGGAGGTCAAGTCGCTTGTTCGCGTGCCGCAGAATCCCGAGGACGAGGAGTGCGCACGACACCTAGACTACAAGGTGACGTTCTCCGCACGTCCGGCAGGAATCGTCAAGGCGGTGAATGCCCTCGCCAACTCCATCCGCTTCACCGCGATCACCGGGTTCTCCTTCAGGGAGACGGCGGATGCCATTTCGCCTCGCCTTGCCTCCGATGGCAAGAAGGAAGAGTCCGCTGGCGGCCGTCGCGGTCGTCGCGGCCGCCGTGCTGTCGCCGTGGAGGAGGCTCCAAAGGTGGATGAAAGCCGCAAGGAGAACCGTGTGGTCACGGATCCTTCCGTGAACGCCGTCTTCGAGGTGTCCATGACGGTCAAGGTCTATGACTTCCGCACTCCGCCGGAGAACGTGGACAGGTCCAAGAAGAAAAAGAAGGGGAGAAGATAATGGCCTCCAGGGAAAACTTTTTCAAGGCGCATTGGGATTGGCTCGCCATGGGTGGCGGTATAGCCGTCCTGATCGTATCGATGGCCGTGCTCATCAGCCGTCTCGGCATGTCGCCTGAGGACGGAGCGCTGAGGTGCGAGATGCGCCTCAAGGCCGCAAAGCCAGCGCATGAGGGAGTCCCCCCCGCCGACATGACGGTATTCAACTCCGTTCTCCGTACGGCGAAGGCTCCGCCCACCATGATGGACATTGATTCTGCCAAAGGCAGCTTCCTCGCGAGTGGAACCCGTATAGTCTGCAAGGCGGAGGATGATGCCGTCGGCGCTGACGGCAAGCCGATCAAGGGGTGCGGACGCCCCGTCCCGATTGACGCAAAGTCGTGTCCCTACTGCATGGTCGTGCAGGATACGGGAATCACCAAGGAGGAAGAGGGCATCAAGAAGATGCGCGAATGGTCCGCGCGGTATGGCGTGGACGTCGTGAAGAATCCAGATGCCGACTCCGACAATGACGGCTTCACCGACGGTGAGGAGTACGAGTTCGCGTCGAACGGCGGCATTTCCGATCCAAAGGATCCGAACTCGCATCCCGACTATCTTGACTCGCTCTTTGTCCAGGGAGAGATGAAGCAGACCGTTCTTCCGTTCTACCTTCAGATGGTATCCCCCATCCCGAACGGATTCCGCTTCGCTTTCCGCGACTTCACGAAGAAGAATGCCTATGGCCAGGCCATGGTTTACAGCGTCCTTCTGGGTGAGGAGATTGGAAAGACGGGCTACACCGTGGCGAAGCACGAGAAGAAGTTTGAGGAGCGCGTGGTTCGCGGATCGAGGGGCAAGAAGGTCAAGGTAGCGGTGTCGATCGTCGAACTCGTCCGCAAGGCCGACGGCAGAAAGATCATCGCCCGCCTCAACGAGAGAAAGGTTCCTGTCGACCGTCAGGTTGATTTGGTTTTCCGCCGCGGAACCGAAAAGAGGTTTACCGTGAAGCCAGGGGACAAGATAAAGCTGCTTGCCCGAGAATACAGGGTTGTGTCTTTCGGTGGTGACGTAAAGTCTCCGGAGGTCAGGATTTCGGATGAATTGACCAAAGTTGAGTCCACGGTCACCAATAACGGGAAAAAACAATAATATAAATAAGACTTGATTTGAGAGGCAGAATTTTATATCATTCATTGATGCCTTTTTAAGGAGTAGAAGAAATGAGGATTATGAAACGGGCTTTTGTTTCTGGATTTGCTTGCGCAGCGGTCGCGTGCGCAATGGTTTCGTTCGCACAGGACGATCTCGACAGTTTGCTCAATGACCTTGAGGCGGATGGCAAGAAGGCTGCTGCGTCGGCGTCTCCTAAACCAGCCGAGCCAGAGGTTCAGCCCGCTGTCGAGGAAGTGAAGCCTGTAGAGGCATCGGCATTGGAGGATGCCAAGTCGGGTGACCAGAAGACTGAAGCGGTACCTGCCGCTGCTGTCGAGCCTGCGGTCGAGCCTGTATCTGCGGTCGAGCCTGCCGTCGAGCCTGTATCTGCCGCCGAGTCTGCGCCTGCTGCTGAAACTGTTCCTGCCGCTCCTGCCGTTACGGAGCCTGCGACTGTCGTTGCAACTGAATCCGCAAATGGGAATGTTGCCCCTGTTGCCGCAGAGTCTGCCAAGATTGCTGAGTCCAAGCCGGCTGAAGTCGGCGCTTCCGAACAGGAGGTGTCGAATTTCTTGGATGATCTGGCGCGTGTGCCAGGTGAATCGAAGTCCGCTGAATCAGCTCCTGCAGTTGCTGAATCAGCACCTGTTGTTGCAAAGTCCGCACCTGACGCTGTCCCAGAGCCTAAGGTTGCAGAGCCTAAGGTCGAGGTGAAGTCCGCCGCTCCGGCAGACCCGAATGCGGTACTCGTCAGTGATCTGATGGCGGCGGAGTCGCTTCGTCGCGAAGCGATGGATATGCAGGCGGCTCGTGAGCTTGCTGATGCGCGCGAGGCTATGGATGCCCGTGATTGGGATGTTGCCTACAGCAAGTATTCTCTTGCGTTCAAGCATCTTAACAATCGCGCCGATACGGTAGAGCATCGCCGTGAATGTGCGCAGGGCATGGCGGAGGCCCGTTATCAGGCGGGGCGTCAGGCTCTCAGGGAAGGTAATCGCGAGCTTGCCGCAACCTATGCCGCCGATGCAAAGACGCTTCGCCATCCTCGTGCGCAGGCCCTTATTGAGGCGATTGAGGGTGACCCCACTTCCTCGATAGAGAAGGATGTCTCAGAGATTGCGCATCGCCGCAATGGCAAGGACTACAAGTCTAATCGCGACTCCATTCGCCGCCGTCTCCGTCGTAGCGCACAGTATCTTGCCGTTGCTGATCTTGACAAGGCTCTCGAGGAGTGCGAGCTCGTCATCCGCTTTGATCCTTACAACAGTGAGGCACTCGCTCTCCGTCAACGTATCCAGCGTCGCCGCGATGTGATCCTCGACAAGGAGCGTAACGCCACTCGCGAGGGCATGATTGCCGATGTGGGTGCCGCATGGCGTCCGGTGTATGCCGTGAACTCCCTTGAGCTCAAGGGTATTGATGGCGGCACCACGCGTACCTCCCTCGGAAACGATGCCGAGCGCACGATGGAGCAGATGGTCGAGAAGCGCATGAAGGAGATGGTGCTTCCCTCCATTTCATTCCGTCCTCCGGCGACGATTGCGGATGCCGTCGAATACTTCAAGCAGGCATCTCGCGACTTTGACCGCCCTGATATCCCGATTGATCAGCGTGGCTTCAACTTCGTGCTTGACCTTGGAAAGCAACTTGTCGCGCAGGGTGGGGAAAGTGCTCCGGCCGCCGATTCCGGCAACGACTTTGCCGCCAACGCGGCGGCGACCGAAGATACTGCAGCCGCAGGTGCTCCCGGTGGTATGCCGCTCATCCCCGCCATCGCTGCTAACAACGTTTCGCTTTGGGATGCTCTTAAGCTCGTCTGCCGCGTTACGAAATTCAAGTTCGTCATTCAGGAAGGCCCCGTTGTGATGGTTATGCCCGAGAGCATGACAACCGAGGATCTTGTCACCCGTACGTACGACGTAACAGAGAACTTTGCCGAGCGCATGAGTGGTGCGGCTGAGGATGTTCAGGATATGGCTGGTGGCTTCGGCGGCGCTAAGGCGAGCAATGATGAAGCCGCTACCGATAGCCAGGAGGCGAGTTGGAAGAAGTTCTTCACGCTCATGGGTGTCAAGTGGGCTGAAGGCTCCAGCATCGTGTACCTCAAGACAATCGGCAAACTCCGTGTCACAAACACCAAGGATCAGCTCGCTGTAATTGAGGCGGCCTTGGCCGGTGAACTCGGTGCAACGCCGAAGCTCATTGAGATCGAGGCTCGCTTCGTTGAAGTTGCTCAGGAGGATCTCAACTCCCTCGGCTTTGAATGGCTCCTTAATTCAGACTATTCGCTCTCAACCGGCCGACTTGGCAAAATGCTCGGTATCAAGGGTGGCAAGTGGGGTGAAAATCGTGCGACGGTCAACAATGACATAGAATTGGGCGCTGATAATGTGCCTAGGCCGTCGGGCACTGCTAATATGGCTGAATCTGCAAATTCTACCTTGTATGGGTCGTCAGGGGCGAGTTGGTCTCGTGATGCTTTGAGTGATAAGCGCAACATTGGCATTTCTGGCGATCCTTCAACCTACCAGAGCGGCATGCGGTATCTTAGTTCGTCCGGGAATCACATTGCCGGTGAAGGCAAGAGCATTAATGATAATTTCATGCGTGTAAATGCTTTCCTCGGCAATGCCGATCTTTCCATGATCCTCCACATGCTTTCTCAGCGTAGCGACACAGACCTCCTCTCTGCGCCGAAAGTGTTGACGGGGCCTGGAAAGGAAGCCACGATGAAAGTTGTAACCGAGTACATCTATCCTACGGAATACGATGTGCAGCTTACGGCTTCTGGCGGTGGCAGTTCGGGCGGGTCGTCTGGTTCCTCTGGCGGTAGTTCCGAGATTCTCGCTGTTGTTGAGCCGGAGAACTTCACGATGCGCGAAGTGGGTGTGATTCTTCAGGTTACGCCAGAGCTTTCGCAGGGTGGTCAGTTAATCAACCTCCACCTCCATCCGCAGGTCGTCTCCGATCCCACTTGGAAGAACTACGGCATGCGCATTCCCAAGTCTGCGAACTCACAGTTTAATGCGTTTGATTCTGTAAGTTCTATCATGAGTGCCTTGGTCAATAGTTTGAATGCCATAAGTGGGGGACTGTCTGAACAGGAAACGGCAGATGTAAAGAATCTCCTTATTGGTTCTTCTCAGACTTCCATCAATGCAATTAATTCCGGAGAGAATACACTTTCCTACTACGACGCGCCGATGGAACAGCCGTTCTTCAAGACTCGCTCGATCGAGACGGATATCACGATCGCAAATGGCGCTACGGTTGTGATGGGTGGTTTGATTACGGAAGAGCGCAAGTCGATGGAAGATAAGATTCCTTACCTTGGCGATATTCCGTGGATTGGTCGTTTCTTCCGTAGCCGTAGCGAATGGAGCAACAAGCGCAATCTTCTCATTTTCGTGACGGCTCGCCTTGTCGATCCTATGGGGCGTCAGATTTCCATGGGTGTCACGGAAGAAACCTCTGCTGAAGGTGCAGAAGCGAAAGTCACCCCCGCGCCTGAAGGTTGATTGATACGGCCATGTGGCTGATGGGCAAAAGGTTCGCATCCGGGTGGTTGCGAACCTTTTGCGTAAGACGCGGCTTCAAGAATTGGCGCAACTCATCGGTTTGTGCTATAATATGCGGCATTATGAATATCGTCATTCTGCTGGGTGCGCCCGGTTCGGGCAAGGGTACGGTTGCGGCTAAGCTCGCGGCCGAGAACGCAAATCTCAAGCATGTCTCGTCTGGAGACCTCCTGCGCGGCGCTGTTGCGAAGGGGACCGAGGCTGGCAAGGCGGCCAAGGATTTCATGGAAGCCGGAAAGCTTGTCCCGGATGAGTTGATAGCGGCTATGATCAAGGACGTGATTGCAGAGTCGACGGGTGATGTCACAATGCTCCTTGATGGTTTCCCGCGTAATGTCGCCCAGGCCGATATTCTCGCGAACACAGGTGCCGAGATCCGTTCAGTCGTGCTTATCGATGTTCCGGATGAAGTGATTCAGGACCGTATCGCCGGCCGTCGTACATGCCCACAGTGCAAGGCCGGATACCATGTGAACGCGCTCCCTCCCAAGGTTGAGGGTAAGTGCGATAACTGCGGCGCGGATCTTGTTATCCGCAAGGACGACAATCCTGACACAGTGAAGGATCGTCTTGTCGTTTACCATCAGCAAACAGAGCCTCTGATCGCTTACTACAGGGAAAAGGGGCTTCTCCGTGTCGTTGACGGTAATCAGGGACCCGAGAAGAACGCCGCTGCGTTCAAGGCTGCGATGTGAAAGTCGACATAAAAAGCAAGGATGAAATCGCGCGTATGCGTGAGGCTTGCAGGATGAGCGCAGAGGTTCGGGACCTCTGCGCTCGCTCCGTGATACCGGGCATGCGTACTCGTGAGCTTGATGATATCGTCAGGCAGTATTGTGCAGACAACAAAGTCAAGGCAAGCTTCTATCGCTACATGGGTTTTCCAGGTCGCCTTTGCGTCAGCGTTAACGATGAGGTCATTCACGGAATCCCTGGCGAGCGGATTATTCAGCCCGGGGATATCGTGAAATGCGATGTCGGCATACAGTATGGCGGTTTCAATGGCGATACAAGCCGCACTGTCATGGTGGGTGTGTCGGACCCTGAAGTGATCCGTCTTGTTGAGTCGACAAAGAAGTGTCTCGCCGCCGGAATATCCGCATGCGGCCCTGGCGTGCATTTGGGTGACGTGGGCTATGCCATCCAGAAAGTGGCGGATGATGCCGGGTTCGGTGTAGTGCGAGACTGGATTGGACATGGCGTTGGTCGCACGGTCCACGAGGATCCGCAGGTGCCCAACTACGGCAAGCCCGGAACAAAGCTTGTGCTCAGGCCAGGCATGACCATTGCGATTGAGCCGATGATAACTCTTACAAAGGCGGGTGCCAAGACGTATGTTGACCGTGATGACTGGACCGTAAGGACCAATGATGGTTGCTATGCCGCCCATTGGGAGCACACTGTGGCCATAACTGATGATGGCTACGAGGTTCTGACACTCCCCGCCGACTATCCGTGATGAACTTTCCACGACATGCGTGCCAATACGCCGAACGGCTTGCGGCAGATTGCGAACCGTTCCGGCTTCAGTTGGAGCCTGATGAACGAGAGTTTGTGGAGGAGTCCGATGAGTTTTCCGCAGATCCGTTTGGGGAGAAGGAAGAGGCAACGGGGGTTCATGGGCTAAAGCAGCGGTTTGACGACCGGGTTCTTGTTGTGACGAGCGACAGTTGTTTCATGAACTGCCGCCATTGCACCCGAAAAGGACTGCTTGCGTCGGCAGATGTGGTTCGTTCTGACGAAGAACTTCAGGATTGTCTTGACTATGTCAAGGCGCATCCTCTGGTGCGTGATGTGCTTTTATCTGGCGGCGATCCGCTCGTCCTCCCGGATGATGAAGTGTTGCGCTTTGTTGATGCGTTTGCTTCGTTGGGACAGGTGGATGTGGTGCGCCTCTGCACGCGTGCGCCCTGTGTTAATCCAGTCCGTGTGACCGATAAGCTTGCGAAGCGTTTGAGAGACTGTGGAAAGGTTTGGGTCAACACCCAGTTCAATTGTGCAGGAGAAGTGACCGCTGAGGCTGCTGCTGCCTGCGGAAGACTTGTTGATTCCGGTGTGCCAGTTTCTTGTCAGACGGTGCTTCTTGCGGGCGTTAACGATTCTGTTGATGCGATGCTGGATCTTTTTCGTGTGCTTCAGCGAGCGAGAGTGCGTCCGTATTATGTCTTTCAGTGCGATCCTATAGTTGGAATCTCGCATTTTCGTGTGCCGTTGGAACGGGCAAAGTGGATTGCGTCTGAATGTGCCGAGCGCATAGGTGGCTTGGCGCTGCCGCGGTTCGTTGCAGATGTTCCAGGTTCGCGCCGTAAAATTCCCATCGACGAGTTGTAGTACGGCCGAATA
>JAZOAC010000036.1:0-12411 GCA_045595285.1 Kiritimatiellia bacterium
TGCCGAATCCACCTAAGAAAATCATCCCAAATCCCAATAACTGCGCCTCTTTAAATGAGATAAAACACCGACAGAACTGCCATCTCATAAGAACAGGTGCATTTACCTCAGCAATGGTGCATTTAGTTTCGCGCACTACGGTGGATTTCAAAAGGGTCCAAAATCGAAAACCAATGCGAGCGAGTTCGCCCGCACAATATAGTTGGACCCTTCCGAAACCAAACGGTCCCATTCGGGCCCAGCGCTACCGCTTGTCCCCTGAAACTGGCACGCAGACACCGACTGCATTATATAAAACATGCAAACCAACAATATGCAGCATATCTTTTCCATTCCGCTCGCCTCCAACACAACCTCACTTCTTCCCTTCCAGCTCTTTCCTGTACCATTCCGGCATTTCACCTGTTATCTCTATCACCATTTTCAACAACGCCTCTTTGCGATCAGGAGACAACTTCATACAATCTTCCCTAAGGGAATGTTCAAACATTGGTTTATACAGATTTCTAAGACATCCTCTTATTTGGTTAGCATAATACCTGTATTGTAATGCCACTCTTCGCCTTTCATTTTCCTTGACGAGTGCATTATATTCCTCTTCACTTCTCCCTTGTTTTCTGAAAAAGCGCATAGGCGTCGAAGATCCTAATGGATCGATCTCTTTCAACTCTTTTTTCATCGCCATTCTGAATCTTGATGCAATTATCCAATGGCTTTCAATATCAATATTTTTTATAAGAAGAGCAATATTCGAATATGCCGCAAGCCGTGCCCAATAACCTTGCACATCACATTCCCGCACAAATTTATTTAGATTCAACAAAGACTCCGCATATTCCTTAGCGCACTCAAGACGGTTTGTCGGATTCTCAATTTCACGAATGGCATCACAGGCCTTATGCGCAACATTCGTAAACGCAACAGGAGATTCCGCCCACGCGGACGGCAGCTGCTTAATCAATGACATAGCATTGTTTTCACTGGCAGTGACGGAATGTCCAAGCAAAAGCACAGACGAAATCAGCACCCTTATAAGAAATCCATTCATGAACTATTCCTTCCCTTCCTTAGCCTTCTTGCGCTTGGCACGGCGCTTCAAGACATCATCCTTGAACATAATGTCGTCATCGGTCAATGGACGTCCGATAATCTTCTCTATCTCCTTGAAGCACCAAGCCCGGAACTCTTCAGAATACCTGTCATCCTCCGCCTCGTATAAGCTTTTAGCGATATGACGTTTATAAAATGTAGATTCAACACCCATAACAGCATGTCGCCAATACCAATATTCCGTCCGATAAGATACGCTTGGTTTATTCCGTTTTAGGGGCAACGGCCGAGTATCTTCCGGCGCAACTCGCTTAAGCCAATTCAACTGCCTATATTCCCACGCCAAGGCTTTAAATTTAATTTCCCAACGTTCTTTATCGGTTAGCCCCGGAGCTTTACACCAATAGGCAAACGCTGTATTCCATACCGAATCAACAACAAATGATACCTTTTGCCATGATCCCATACTAGTCACTTGGATATCGAATAATTTTTTTTTCAAAATCACGCAACCTACGATCAAGATTTTCTCCTGATAACTTTTTAATTGCTTTATCAAAGGATTCCCCTGCCATAAAAATATCAATATACTTGCCAGATTTTATCTTTCCAAGCAACTCATCAATATCATCCTCACATGATATGACATTCTGAACGGTAGATTCATCTTTGGCAGATATTTTGCAGCAAGAGAAGAACACTACACAACTCAAGCAAGCAATAATTTGTGTTTCACGGATTGTCATATACAGCCTTTCCATTTAGTCTTATGAAATCATTCGTCATGCGTTCAACCCCTACCTCACTTCTTCTCCACCGAATCTTCCCGATACCATTTCGGATAACGCCCCAAACCTTTCCTGACCATCTCTATCAATATCTTTTGCTCTTCCTTTGGCAATTTCCGATAATCATCCTGCAAAACCAAAGAATCGAAATACATTTTCCCGTATCTGTCTATATCAAAGATTAGCCTACGCTTGTATGACCATTTTGCACTCGCCTCGCGCTCTTCCTTGCTTATTGGAACCGGACCGCTAATAATTATGTTTTTATTTGTCCCTAACTCCTTTATCTTCCGCTTCAGATCTTCATTCGCAAGTGCAATCCATCGATTACGATATGCATCTGGATGTTGCACATTTGCATAAAGAGACAATTCAGCTTTCATAGATTGCAACAACCGAATATAGTTACGCCATTTTGATACAATATCTATATCAGTCTCAATTGAACGCATGGCCTTTCCAAGATATGAAACTCTATCGCCTTGAATAAGAAATCTCCGCTCATATTTCCACATATCTTTAGGCGTATTAAAGATAGGCTCAATCAATTTAGAGATGAGTTCCATTTGAGACGCCTTTTGTTTTATATCTTTTATCTCCCCAAGAATCGCAAAGAAATCATGGCTTGCCGATTCGTTGGCATTTGTAAGCAATTCACCAAACCCATGAATCGCAAGCTCGATATTCTTACGATGAATCGAGTTAAGATCATCCCCTTGCAACCAAAAAGAAATCCCACAAAAAAGGATTGCCACAATTGTTTTCATTGCCAAACAACTCCATTGATTGTTATTGTATCATTTGTCGAACGAGATACTGTATGTCCATGCTTGCTGATGGACACAGTTCCATCTGGCGTTATCGACATGGTCTGCCAAACAACCTTAAATGTAGTCTTAAACGGTACATTTTCACCGCCTCTTCCTATTGGAGGCGACCATACATTTGGAATCTCCCACGATAGCGTTCCAGAAGACCAAGGACCAGGGCAACCACCAATATATGCTCTATCTGTGGCATAATAATTGCTTTCATCATCTACTGTATTCCATACACCCGCTCCGTTTTCCTGTGTATGATACCACTTGCCACTCCATGAAGGATCTGAAAAATATCCTGTATGGATACCTTGCGATGATGGCTCTTCCGAAATCCGCAGATCTGCAAAAGAGACATTATCCGGTATTAATGAAAATTTAAGACTCATTCCAATATCACCAGCCATACCTTTTATTCCTGAAACGCTTAAAACTGAAACCAACTTAACATCAATGCCTATGGGCGCAACACTCGTTAAATTAATATCAAATGTATTCCCTTTAACCGCCAATCCCAAAACCATACCGCTTGAATAGGCTGGCATAATACCTATACGCCGAGCATTACTCTCCTCATTCCATATGATATCACCTATATTTCCCCATGTTATATCTACATCATTAGGGGTAACAATACATTCAAATTTTTCGCACACACCAAAAACATGTCTATTTGGATATCCTGAAGGGAACTGATTTACAGGAGAAACCTCCACCTTCACAACAGTCATCTTGTCTTCGTCATCGAATGTGATGTTGGTTTCGTTTTCGGTGAAGCTTACCTTTGCGACCGTGCCGTTCTCCTGCGAGCTTGCTTTCTCCCCCTCGTACTCCGCCTCGAACTCGACATATTCGCCCGGAGCGAGCGTCCTTCCCGACGGCGGCGTTCCGGAGACAAGCCTCAGCGCATCCATTCCGCTCAGATCGACCGTAAGGTTGCCGCCGCGCTCACCGCCGTACGCCGTGCACCTGAGCGTCGTGCGCGTCGAACGGCGCGGAACGGTTTCCCCGGGCGCGTTCTCGTATTCGTCCTCGAATATGACTGCCTTCTCCTCGAACCACACAGATGCACTGGGTTCGTTTTCTTCCTCTGGAGATGACGGATCGTCAGGTTCCGGCTCCGGATCTTCGTCGGAATCCATTCCACACTCAAGCTCAATGCGTTCACGGTATCCCTCGTAGACATAACTTCCTTCGTGGACGCACGTATCATTTGAGCAGACGCCCGTTACCGTCACGGCTCCGTTCGTGACGGACACCACGCATCCGCACCCGCCGCCGGACCTTGGAAGCATGCGCATGCCGCCGTTTGCGTTTCCGTCGAATTCCATGATTCCGTCCAGGAAAGGCGGATCGACCGCAACCTCGAACAACTTGCCGCCGCCGAAATCATAGCCTTCCCCGAAATCGATCTTCACCGGCCATTGCACGGCGGCAAGCCTATCGGTCAGGTTGCTGACTGCGACCTCGATGTTTGTGACCGAGAAATGGGAATACGCAGCTTCGCTCTTGACTTCATATTCCGGTCCTATCAGGAACGGCAGACGGTTCGTGACGCCGGGATGGGCGACAAAAGAATAATCGCCGAGCGTTGTTTCCCGCCCGCTCTTCACTTTGACGACCGCAGGGCCTCTCGCCACCGCAACATCGGCAAAGAAGTACGCGTTCGAATTGCCGCCCTCGATTCGCGCCAGCACCTCGTCAAGCGTGTCGGCGCACGGAAGTTCCGGAGCCGGAACATGTTCCGTCACAAGCTCGCCCGAAAGGTCGTGCGTTATGCGCATGCCGCCGGATGGAAACAGCTCCGCCTGGATGTTCACGGGTGAGTTTGTGTCACGGTTCAGAAGAGCGTTGCACCATGTCAGAAAAAGCGTGTTGGAAGGAGTCTCGGCATGCCAGAAGAGGGATGCGTGGGGAGTTGTAAGTTGTGAGCTGTAAGTTGTTAATGTTGCCAGTGTATGAATGTTGCCTTGTTGAATGTTGCCAGTGTGAGAATGTTGCCAATTCCCAGTTCCAGTTTCCAATTGAGAATTGGTATTGGTTATTGGAAACATTTCCACATTGGCAACATTATCCGAATCCCCACTTTGCGAACTTTGCGGACTTTGCGCGAGATAATCCGATTCGCCTCCATCTACACGTTCTACACGTTCTACATGGTTAGAAATTGATTCGCCACCTACGTCTACCACTTCACCTTGAACTTCACCTTCTCCTACATCTCTACACCTAAAATTCAACATCCCCCAATTCGCTTCCGGCACAATCGAAACGGGAACTGCCGAAAGCGCAATCCACGCATCGCCGCCGCCTTGCTTCAGGAGACGTATCTTCCCCGACGAAAACACCGCCAGCCTCTCGACGAAGTTCGACCCGTGCCGGAAGCTCCAGCCTCCCGGTCCAAGATATATCCAGTCCTCAAATCCCCCGAACTTCAGCCAATCCTCACAGACGGTTGGAGTTATAAGTTCAGAGTTAAGAGTTGTAAGTTGGGAGTTGGAAGTTGTTAATGTTGCCAGTGTGCTAATGTTGCCAGTTTCAAATTGAGAATTGATATTGGCAATTGGTGACATTTCCACATTGGCAACACTATCCAAATCCCCACTTTGCGAACTTTGCGCGAGATAATCCGATTCGCCTCCATCTACACGATCTACACGTTCTACATGGTTAGAAATCGATTCGCCGCCAACGCCTACCACTACACCTTGGCCTTGACCTTCACCTACATACTTCGTGCTTCCATACGCAACGAGCGCCAGAAAGAGCGGCAACAGCGCCAATCTGCCGCCCCAAGGAAGTCTCCGCACAAACCTCACAGCACCGGCAAATGGCCTTATTCCCTTTTCATGGCACAGCGCAGCAATCCACGCCGCGACGGAACCCATCGCGGCACAAACCAATAACACCGTCCCCATCATCGAAGCCAAAAACCTTCAGTCCAAAACAAGAAGCCAGCATACATCAACGGATGATCATCACGGTGCCGAGACACGGAACGGCAGGTTTGACGGTTCCGTCCACAGCTGCCGGATTGCCGAGGAACTGATAGACGTTCAAGACGCCTCCGCCAAGATCGATACGTGCGCCATCTTCAAGAATGAGCCGTATCTTTCCGTCAAAAGCGCAGTTTGACAGATCATAGACACCCGGACTCTTCAATGTCACCTCCGCACGGCGGGAATCCAGGTTCGTTATCGTCGAGAACGGCGGAACAGAACTGAATTCATAGCGAGCGCCGCCCACCAGTTCGAGCGGAGCGGAAAGCTTCGAGAGATCGCCGGTGAAATCCACGGCGGCACCTGCGAGACGCACCCGCCCCGCTCCCTTGACGTCATTCGCAAATGTGACTGCGGCTTCATTCTCGAACTGCAGAACGCCGTTGTCGAGCGTCACCGCCCCCGTACCGGCTCCGGAGCCGCCGCCGAGCGAAAGCGTCGACTGCACAACATCCGTGCCGCCGGTATAAGTGTTTGAGCCGACAAGCTTGACGACACCGGCATCATAACTTGTAAACGGCTTATAAATCTCAAGCCTGTCCCCGGACACAACACCGCTGATTACACCGGTAACCCCGTCCGCCGCCGTAATCCGCGTCGATTCCTCCAAAATCACATTGCCGGAAACTGTCGCGTTTTTCGCAAACGAAAGCGCACCCTTGCGGTAGTTTACGTACAGACGACCGAGATTGTCCGAATCGGTCTGGTGGGAATTGCCGCGACCGGCGAGATGGAAGTTGTTGGCGAAGACGGCGTTCTCGACATTGAGGATCACGCGCCCGCCGCGGCACCAGCCGCGGCCGACATGGACATCTCCGCTTGAAAACGCCCCGGCGTTGTTCGCATAGACATCAACGCCCCATATCCGCGTGCCGCCGGTGTAGACGTTGGCGTTGCCGATCGCGACTTTCTGGTCGTGGTCGCGGTTGAAGCAGAAATACGAAACGCCTGCCGTGCCGGCCAGCTTCACGCCGATGGAGTTGGGATATCCCTGATGCGAAGTCGGAATGGTGAAAATCCCTTCCGAACCGCCGAAATCCAGTGTCCCGTCTCCACCGCGCAAGCTGTTGCAGACGCCGAAATGTATCGCCGCCGGATCGCGACCGTTGCCGACCTTGAGCACCGCACCTTTGCCAAGTTCGATGTATTTGTCGCGCGTCCCCTGAGCGTAACAGATTCCGCCGACTCTCGTTTCCGTACCCGCCGCAAGCGAAGGCGAGTAAGAAAGCTTCACGATCGAAGTCGCGTCGACGCCCGTAAATGATGTTTTGTACGCATCGAACGGCACTATGCCGCGTTCGCCGTCGTATTTCGCGAACTCAACATATCGCTGACTGTCGCCGGTCGAAAGATAGACCGGCAAAGCCAATGCCCCCGAATCCGGATCGTTGACAAGACCTTCCGCTACCGTCATCTTCGGACCGGTTTCTTCGCCGAACGGCAATGCGCTCTTCGAGGTATAGACCAGCATGGCGCTTCCCGGTCCGACGCGCCTGAGCGACGAAACCGCAAGACTGTTCGACGAGGAACCGAAATTCACCAGAGCGCCGCCCTCGAACGCGAGTCCGCCGGGAACGGCGGCATCGACAGACATGCCCGTCTCGCTCTCCGTCAATGTGGCATTGCGAAGCGTAAGCTCGCCCGTACCGGTCGCCGAACGGGTGACCGAATCAAGCGCGGCATTGCGAAGCGCATATGTTCCGTCGGAAATCCGCACCGGACCGTTAAGTCCCATCGGCTCTGAAAAACCGATGTAACCGGAGTGATCGATATCAAGAAGTCCGCTCGTCACCGTATTCGTCGCCACGACAATGGGGATGTCGCAAGTGAAATTGACGCTACCGCCAGGCGCATCGTCGACGGCACGGATGCGCCCGCCGTTCGACCCGATATGGAAGAGCGTCTTTGACGCATAGCCGCCGTCCAGAAGCGTCAGCGCGTCATCGCCCTTATGCCGGGCGACGGCGAGAGTACCGCCGTCAATGAGCAGTTGCGAAGGACCGTCATTCACCGCATTGGCGGATGTCGCCAAAATTTCACCCGACTTCACATAAGCCGTTCCTCCGCGGATATGAAGCGATTTCAAACCCGACCCCAATGAGGAATAAAACTCTCCGCCGGTTACCAGAACCGAATTCCAACCATTAGCACCGGAAGTACTGACATAGCCCGGCATCTTCAAAGTGCGTGATGTATCGGGAGAAGCGAGATTCACCGCACTGTGCCACGAACCGCCGGAAATGCGGTTGAATACGGAGCTCCCGTTTTTCCCGTAATAGCTTGTCGGCAGAACGGCCGTGCCGCCGGCAAGATCCCACTTGCCCACGTCCGCATTATTGAAGCCGAGATTTCTGATCGGGCCCGACGTCCCCGCCCGGTTGCGCAGATTCAAAAACCTGACGGTATACGATTTGCCCAAAATGTGCAGCTTGCCGTTTCCCTCTACCGGGAAATGAACATCATAGTTCTGCCCGAGCTTGAAAGTGAGTGTAGCATCATCGCTGTAACGGACGGCGCACGGCGCGGTTGCGGACGTAAAATCGTTCGCCGCAGTTTTGTCGCCAAGGATCAACTCGTACGGTCCTTCAACCGCCAAAACGCCGGTTGCCTTATATTTCGAGCCGACGAACGTGGCGCTGCCGGTGACCGTCAGACTGCCGGCGCCTTCCACGTAGAGCTTGGCTCCCGATGAAACTTTCGTCGTCAGATTGACGGGATTGCCGTCCGTATCGGAAAGGCGAAGAGTGCCGCCGAGACTTGCGTTGATCGCACGGATGGCGAAATTGGTGATGCCCGGCGCAAAACTGAAACCGTCCGGCGAACCGATTCCGAGCAGATCGGGCCGCCAGTCGGCCGCATCGATCGTGAATACGCCAGATGAGCCGACGGCCGTACCGAGATAGAGATTTCCTGAAATCGCTCCGGTATAACCCTGCGCCGAGCCGACCACCAGATGCGAAGCCGTGCCGGGAAGCGCGGTAATGTCACCTGCGCCGGTAATTCCGTTTATGACCACATTCCCGGAGGCATTCTCCAATTCGACCGCCGCCCCCTCTTCAATCGTGACGGGCGCATTCGATCCCTCCGTATTCGTGACTTTATAGCCGCCGCGAAACACAAGTTTGGCTCCGCTCTTAACCGTAAGTTTCTTTACATTGATCGTCGGCTGCGGATCCCCGGCATTGGAAGCAAGACAAAGAGTGCCTTCTGTCACATTAAACGCGACAAATTTTCCGGGAGTATCAAAATCGCCGGCGATCTCCAAAATCCCTTTACCGGTTTTATAAAGCGTTTGCGAACCGTAATATGCGCGATAGTTATTGGAGCAGACAAGACGCGCACCCTCGGCGATCTCGAAGGTCGGAGAGCCTCTTCCGATATAGACGTAATCACTTGTCGGATTTTTGAAAATCACGTCTGCTTTAGTGACTCGAATCTTCGATGCCGCCAAATTTGAGGCATTAGACGGTTTCTCAAGCGTAACGGGCGCATCATTCGTAAACACCAACGTATTGTCGAGAAACGTTGTCGGCTGAACGCCGTTCGCATCCGCCCAGTTTGAGAAGTCGGAATAAGTCGCGCTTTCCGGACCGATGTAGTAGTAGGTTGCGCCAGAAGCGCAGAGAGCGGAAGCGACAGTACAGCAGGCAACGGCAATTTTGCGCATACGGAACGCCTTTCACGTACAAGGTATCTTACTTCTGTTCAACAAGCGTAAAATCTAGGGAACGCATACTCAGGTATCCTGCCACCATGAGGTTCAGGACATGACGCCCCGCCTCCAAGCGCACCGTAAACGGCTTCGCCTTGAGGGAGGTCGCCCACAATGCCGGTTTGGGCGCGGGGCAATCGAAAGTGCCTGCATGCCTGCCGTCAACCGACATTTCAAGCTTATTGTCGGCCTTGCAGGCAGAGGAATACTCAAGCTCCACCCTGTAAAGACCGGAAGTCTTTACGTCAACCGTGTAGTTGAGCCATGTGCCGGTATGAATCTGGAAAACCTCCTTGTTGCCCAATTTGAACGGAGTTTCCTTGCGCACCTTCGTATCCTTGAGATTCGTGAGGAATGAATGGTACGCCACTTCACGGGGGCCTTCATCATATTGACAGGCAAGAATTTTTCCCGGAATCGTATGCGGCACGCCTTTCCATGGCTTGGACTCAATGCCCGTATCCGGAATCCGATAGCGATATTCTTCGGTAAATCCGATCCTGCCCTTTTCGTCACGCGCAAAAACTCGCAGGAAGTGCCCCAGGCCGTCCCACGGAATTTTCTTCCGGGCGCGTCCACCCGGCGCCCCGTAGCGCGTATTGTCGTAGGATTTCTCGGAGAATTCAACATCGAACAGATACGGCGAGGCGAACGGATCCCGCGAAGCAGAGGCGACCATATAGCCGCCGTCGAAAAGCCAGGCGTCGGTTATTTTTGCACCATCGACGGATGAGGCATTGGCGCGATAGGTCAAATGCTCTCCGTCTTTCACCGACGTCCGGCCTGCCGGTTCGGCCCATGTCACCTTCGGCAAATCGGAATCCGGCATCGCATACACGCGCATATAGTCGATTTTGTAGTATTCGGGGAACTTGAAGCCCTTCGTGTTGCGATGCCCCCAACCGCCCATTATGCATCCGCTGAACTTAACATGCAGCGGCGCACAGACGGCCGCATGGTTGATTGCGTCAAACGTAACCGATTGATATGGGCTGTGGTTGGCCTGCGTACGCATCAACTTGCCGTTGACGTAATAGGAGATCTCGAACGGAGTCCATTTGCATCCGATGACATACCAATCATCGATCGTCCCTGGCATCGTCGATTTGTAATTCCAGCTCTTGAGCGCCTTGGCCGTCTCGATGTGCAGATTGTGATCGAGAATCGGGCGATGGGGGCCAGCGGGTGTTGCGGCACGCGTATAGTAATCCTCGAAGATATCGATCTCCGCGCCGCAAATTATGGGGTTGCGGCTGCTTGAACCGTAAAGCCAGAAAGCGCTCCACCAGCCGCTGTTCTTCGTAAGCTTGACCTTGGCCTCGAAATATCCGTAGCGGAACACCTTGGCCGAAGCGATACTCGAGGAGCGCAAGGTATTGGTCCCCGGCTTGAAGTCGCATTTGATGAAAAGATGACCTTCTCCATCAAGCCCGACGAAACCATCCTTCCTTCTGAAGCTGCCTGACGTCCATTTGGTCCTGTCAACCTCCGTTCCGTTGAAGTCGTCCTCAAAAACGCACGGCCATCCGGCGGCTTTCGGATCGAACGTCTCGCAAGGCTCGACGACCGCCTTCGGCTTGGGGCGCTCATATCCGCTTTTCGCGCGGATGATCCTGCGCTCATCGATGATAAACGTGGATTCCTTGCCGGGATTGAGCGGATTCATCCGGATGAAGGAGTCAAAACCGTCCTCGAACATCTCGCGGAAGAATGCGGCATCTCCGACGATGGTGCGGCGGGAATTGTCGGAAAGCGAGGTCAAGACGACGGCGAAGCCCCCGTCCCGGCGGGAGTAGAGCTCGACATCGACCGGGAGCGCGGAAGCGGGGAACTCGATGCGGCGCGGACGACGGCCGTAATCGAGAGTCTCGCAGGCGAGCGTATCCGCATTCACGGACGAAATCTTCACGGTAAATTCGCCGAGAGGACACGAGCAGACAGATTCAATGGACCCCTCGAAAGCGTACAGGCGGAAAAGCTGGCCGTGGAAGAACTTCGCCGTCGGAGGCATGAAGTAATGGTTCTTCGCCGGATGGATCTTGAGGCTCTGCGCCGTTTTGTAAACGCCGCGCGTGGTCTTCGTCAAAAGACCGTTCGCGATGGGCGCCTTCTCCAGCTTTGGATTGCCCATGCGCGGAACATTCTTTTCGTAGTTGTCCGTGAAAAACGTCGAAAGCCGCACAAACGACGCCGCTTCCTTCTCTGTGACATTATCCGCGAATGCAGACATGCCGCACATCAGAAAAACCACACAGAATCTTGACACCTGTTGCATAGCACCTCCAGTTACAATAATGACGGATAGATGTAAAGTATCAAAAATCTTTTCCTTTTTCAAGACAATAAACTCGGAGTGTCGTGTTCTACAATGTCATGAGCGCCATTTCCAGAAGTAAATGCAAGTTCCACTTGCATTTACTTCCTAAGTTTATTGGGTAGTATTGATAGTGGTGTCTTTCCCTGCTGCTCCTTCCCAGGAAGGAAAGTTGCGTTTACTTCTGGACATGTCATTGAAATCAATCACCCTGTCGTGCATTGCGCCGCTGGCGCGACCACGAAAACCGGTGGGCGGCGAAATCGCGCTTAATGCGCGATTGAATCGTCAGCAGCCTCCTTCGGCTTGAGACTATGGAAGCGGCGACAAATGGGATTGATCCGCTAGGAGGGTCGCACTTGTCGCGACCGTCAAAAGCGGACACGACAAGCGTGTCCCTCCCGATTGCAGTCAAACCCTTTCATTGCCGAAGCAATAACGTCTCGCCGCGAGGCTTCCTCCGATTCACCCTGTCGGGCTCAAGCCGCACCACCGGACACGAAACGGCTCCGCCGTCACGAAAGTTCACGAAAGGTTTAGAATGTTTGGAAGGTTTAGAAAGTTTAGTTCCGGCATTCCACCCCTCCTGAACATCCCAAACCTCCTGAACCTACTAAACATGCTGAATCCCAAACCATTCCCCACAATTTTCGTGCTTTTCGTGACGGCTCGAAGAGCCGTTTCGTGTCTGCGGCAAGTGACGAGCCCCGTAAGGGGGAAACGGAGATGG
>JAZOAC010000037.1:0-22434 GCA_045595285.1 Kiritimatiellia bacterium
TGCTGCGTGACGAGGGAGTATGGTCCGATGGAACGCGCGTGGATCTTGTCCGTGACAAGGTGGTGCAGCTTGAGCATGTAGATCACGCCGACCAAGTCGGAGGCCAAGCGGTCTTAGGAAGACAATCCAAGCCCACAACTCCTTGGCTCACAGAACGACATGGCTACGATCCGACTTTGCTGCGTGACGAGGGAGTATGGTCCGATGGAACGCGCGTGGATCTTGTCCGTGACAAGGTGGTGCAGCTTGAGCATGTAGATCACGCCGACCACGACGCGCTGAGCAAAGGGTTCACCGGTGAGACCGTCGTAGAGGACGGTCTTGCCGTCGGAGTTGATCCATGCGGAATCGCCCTCCTCCTTCTCCTGCTGGATGCGGGCCTGGCGCAGGCACTCGTCGATCTCCGATTCCTGGACGCCGTCGAAGCACGGAGTCGCGGCGTGGAAGCCGAGGAGACGGCAGGCGAGGCCGAGATAGGTCTCGAACAGCTGGCCGAGGTTCATGCGGGAAGGCACGCCCAACGGGTTGAGCACGATGTCAACCGGCGTTCCGTCGGGAAGGAACGGCATGTCGCAGCTCGGAAGGATGCGGGAGATGCAGCCCTTGTTTCCGTGACGGCCGGCCATCTTGTCACCGACGGAGAGGTTCTTCTTGTCAACGAGATATACGCGAACCTGCTTGATCACAGAGCCGTCATCCGTAAACTCGCTGAACGCATCACCCTCGGCGCCGACGTTCTGGGCGGCATCCTCAAGCTCGGCAAAGCGGTCACTGAACGGACTGATCACTGCGTCAAACCTCTCCGCCACCTCATCGTCGTCGATGTGGTAGTGGCTGTGCGCCTTGGAAAGCTTGGTAAGAGCCGTGCGAGTGATCTTCTTGCCCGCAGGAATGATGATGTCCTGCGTCTCGGAGTTCACCACATCGACCGTGATCTTCTGGTTGAGGAACTTCTCATTGAGCTCCGCGGCGAGATCCGACTCGAGCTTCTTGATCTTCTCCGCGAGTTTCTTCTTCGCGTCGCGGCTGGCCTTCTTGGAAGGCTTGCGGTCGCCGGCCTCCTTCGTCTGCTCGGCGGTGGTGACCTTAACGGCCATGACGACGCCCGTGGTGCCCGGCGGCACCGTGAGGGACGTATCGCGGACGTCTGCGGCCTTCTCGCCGAAGATCGCGCGCAGGAGCCGTTCTTCGGGACTGAGCTCCGTCTCGCCCTTCGGCGTGACCTTGCCCACGAGAATGTCGCCGGGCTTCACCTCCGCGCCGACGCGGATGATGCCG
This sequence comes from Kiritimatiellia bacterium, assembly GCA_045595285.1. Lineage (GTDB taxonomy): Bacteria > Verrucomicrobiota > Kiritimatiellia > RFP12 > UBA1067 > UBA1731. The sequence continues at coordinate 1,279 of JAZOAC010000037.1, forward strand.
TCGGGACCGAGGTTCTTGAGCGCGTCCTCGCCGACATTCGGGATGTCGCGGGTGATCTCCTCGGAGCCGAGCTTCGTGTCGCGGGCTCCGCACTCGAACGTGACGATGTGGAGCGACGTAAGGACGTCCTCGCGCACCAGACGCTCGTTGACGAGGATGGCGTCCTCGAAGTTGTAGCCGCGCCAGGACATGAACGCGACGAGGAGGTTCTTGCCGAGCGCGAGCTCGCCGCTGTCGGTCGCGGGGCCGTCGGCCAGGCAGTCGCCGGGCATGACCTTCTGTCCGCGCTTGACGATCGGCTTCTGGTTGAAGCACGTGCCGGCGTTGCAGCGGCGGTACTTCTGGAGCGAGTAGCGGCGGACGCCCTTCCTCGCCTCCTTTGCGAAATCATACTTGGCCGGATCCTTCGGATTCGCCTCCACGCCGGAAGGCAGGCTGCCGTCGGCCGTGGTGAGGATCGTGCACGCATCGACATAGGCGACGGTGCCGGGCTCCTCGGCGCACACGATCACACGGCTGTCCTTGGCGGCGACGCCTTCAAGGCCGGTGCCGACGTACGGACGCTCCGTGCGCATGAGAGGAACGCCCTGACGCATCATGTTCGCGCCCATGAGCGCGCGGTTTGCGTCGTCGTGTTCAAGGAACGGGATGAGGCCCGCGGCGATGGAGATCACCTGCATCGGGGCGACATCCATGTACTGGACCTCGCCGGCGGGCCTGTCGCAGAACTCCGTCTTCCAGCGGCAGGTGACCTTTGCCTCGGCGAACGTCTTGTCCGCATTGAGCGGAGCGTTGGCCTGAGCTATCACATACTGCTCTTCCATGTCGGCCGGAAGATACTCGACCGTGTCAGTGACCTTGCCGTTGCGGACGACGCGGTACGGCGTCTCGATGAAGCCGAAGCGGTTGACCTTGGCGTAGAGGCCGAGGGACGAGATAAGACCGATGTTCGGGCCTTCAGGCGTCTCGATCGGGCAGATGCGGCCGTAGTGCGAAGGATGCACGTCGCGGACCTCGAAGCCTGCGCACTCACGGGAGAGACCGCCGGGGCCGAGGGCGGAGAGGCGACGCTTGTGCGCGAGGGCGGAAAGCGGGTTCGTCTGGTCCATGAACTGCGACAGCTGGCTGCGCGCGAAGAAATCCTGGATCACGGACGAGAACGTCTTGGAGTTGATCAGGCGCGGCGGCGTGAGCGGCCCGGAGACGGCGGGATCGTGCACCGTCATGCGTTCGCGGACGAGGCGCTCCGTGCGGGCGAGACCAACGCGGCACTGGTTCTCCATGAGCTCGGCCGTCGTGCGGATGCGGCGGTTGCCGAGATGGTCGATGTCGTCGATCGTCTCCTTGCCCATGTAGATCTTGAGAAGAAGGCGGATCGCCTCGATGACGTCGATGCCGCTGTTGTGGAGCGTACGGAGCTCCTCCGGCACCTTGCCGGAAAGACCAAGCTTCTTATTGATCTTGTGGCGGCCGACATAGCCGAGATCGTAATGGCCAAGCTCGAAGAAGAGCTTCTGGAGCATCGCCTTGGCGTTCGTGGCGGTCGGCGGATCTCCGGGGCGGATGCGGCGGTAGATGTCCTTGAGCGCATCCTCCTCGTTGTGGATGCCGGCCTTGGCGTCCTCGCGCAGCGTCTTGATGAGCGTACCGTTGTCGACGGACACGTCCACGACCTCGATCATGGAGATGCCCGCGGCGTTGATCTGACCGAGAAGAGCCGGGGTGACAGGGTCGTAGCGGCGTGCGATGACGGCCTGGGAACCGTCATCCACGAGGTCGTCCTTGATGACAAAGCCGCGGACGTCCGCCTCGGTGTACTCCGCGCCCGTATCAAGCTTCTTGAACGTGTAGAAGAGACGCATGATATCGACGTCGAGACCGTAGCCGAACGCGCGCAGGAGCGTGGTCGCGTAGAATTTGCGGCGGCGGCGGCGCTGATCCATGAAGCACCACATGACGTCGTTGGTGTCGAACATGATCTCGATCCAGTTACCGCGGTCGGGGATGATGCGGACCGAAAGGAGCGGCTGGCCGTTGGCGTGGACCGTGCGCTCGGTTGAGATGCCGGGGCTGCGGTGCAGCTGGGAGACGATGACGCGCTCCGCGCCGTTGACGACGAAGGCTCCGTCATCAGTCATCATCGGAACCTCACCGAGGAACACATCCTCCTCGCAAACGTCCTCGCCGTCCTTGAGGCGGAACGTGGCGTGCAGCGGCTTGGAGTACGTGTGGCCGTCGCTGAGCGACTCGGCGAGGGAGTACTTCTCGGGACCGAACTTGTATCCCACGAAATCAAGCACGTAACGGCCGTCGAAGCTCGCGACAGGGAAGATTTCACGGAATATGGCCTGAAGGCCCTTGTCCTCGCGCTTTGCGGGCGGAACATCCGCCTGCAGAAAATCGTTGTAGCTCTTCGTCTGGATCTCGATGAGATCCGGCGGATCGTAGGTATTCTGGAGTTTCCCGAATACTTTGCGTTCGGCTTTGGCCATGTTGTTTACCTTTCGTATGGAATCGGCCACAATACGCAAAATCCGCCTCAACCGCAGAAAAATGCGCAAAATGAACCGACTCGGCTTCGTCTTGAAATTCGTGGGCTCACGCGCAAATGAAGTCCGGTAAGCAGCCGGTTTGTTAACTGTTAAGGCGTGAAGTCATATAAAATACCAAATCAGAGGATAAAAATCAAGTCAATATTCAAGCAAATGATGATTTCGTGACTTCCTGCCGCAAAAGGACCTTTTCCGCATGACAATTGCAGGCAGCCAAAGAAAAACCACGAAACCGTCCCTTATCCCGGACAAACCGAAAGACAGGGACGGTACAGTTGCTCCGTGGGCTTGCCTCGCCCAGGCATTGTTCGCCAGAACAAGCGATATCCGAATCAAAGCGTACGAGGCAACTCCTCAAGGATATAGCACTCGATCGTATCGCCTTCAGCGAAGCCCTCGAAGCCAGCGAAGTGAACGCCGCACTCCTGCTGACCCGTGACTTCCTTGACTTCATCCTTGAAGTGCTTGAGGGACTGGAGCTTGCCCTCCCACACAACCGCCTTGTTGCGGAGAACGCGATAGCGGGCGGAGGAGATGAGCGTACCGTCGAGCATCTGGGAACCGGCGATCTTGCCGACCTTGCCGATGTCGTACACCGCCTTGATGACGGCATGTCCCTTGATCGTCTCCTTGTATTCGGGCGGCAGAAGGTCGAGCATGCACTTCTTCACATGGTCGATAAGCTCGTAGATGATGCGGAACGAGGATATCTTCACTCCGTCATGGCGGGCCTGACCCTGGACGCCGGAATCGTTACCGATGTCGAAGCCCACGATCACAGCCTTGCCGGCGGCGGCGGACTTGACGTCAGTCATGGATACGTTACCCGTGCCGGTTCCGATGATCTTGAGGGACACCTTATCGCTCTTGATCTCGCGGAGTGCGCCGACGATTGCCTCGAGCGAACCCTGCGTATCGGCCTTGACGACGGCGGAAAGCTCACGCTTGCCGTCAGCACCCATCTTCGAGAGAAGCGCGTCGAGAGAGACCGCCTTGGACTGCGAAAGCTCCTCCTCCTTGCGGCGGCGGGCAGCATCCTCGGCGAGGGTGCGCGCACGCTTTTCGTCTAGCATCACGCGGAACTCGGCACCCGCTTCAGGAACTCCGGAGAGACCGGTGCACTTGACCGGCGTGGAGGGCGGAGCCTCCTTGATGCGGCGGCCATGGTCATCAATGAGAGAGCGGACCTTTCCGAAATGTTCGCCCATGAGGATCGCGTCGCCGACCTTCAGCGTGCCGCCAGTCACGAGCACCACTGCGGAAGGACCGAATCCCTGCTCCAGCTCGGCCTCGATCACATAGCCGTTTGCGCGGCGTGCGGGGTTGGCCGTAAGCTCAAGCATGTCCGCCTGGAGAAGGATCATCTCAAGGAGATTGTCCACACCGTCGCCGGTCAGGCCCGAAACCTCGCAGCACACAATGTCGCCGCCCCAGTCCTCAGGCGTGAGCCCTTCCTTCTGGAGCATCTGCTTCACGCGCATAGGATCGGACGTAGGCTTGTCGCACTTGGTGATGGCGACCATGATCTGCACACCGGCCTGACGGGCGAACTTGATCGCCTCCTGGGTCTGCGGCATGATGCCGTCGTCCGCGGCGATGATGATCACCGCGATGTCGGTAAGCTGGGCGCCGCGCTGGCGCATCGCATTGAACGCCGCATGGCCGGGCGTGTCGAGGAATGTGATCTTGCGGCCCTGGACATCGACCTGATACGCGGAAATCGCCTGCGTGATGCCGCCCGCTTCGCCGGCCGCGACCTTCGTGTGGCGAATGTAGTCCATGAGCGTGGTCTTGCCGTGGTCAACATGGCCGAGGAACGTGACTACCGGAGGACGAGGAAGCATCTGCTCGGGCTTGTCCTGCGGAATCTCGTCGTCGGCGTCGATCGCCTTGAGGACGGGCTTCTTGTTCGCCGCGTCGCGGGCATGCTCCACATTGACCTTGTAGCCGTACTTCTGGGCGACCTTGATCGCAACTTCAGGTTCGACGCGCTGGTTGATCGAAGCGAGAACCTTGAGCTGCATGAGGTCAGCGATGAGACGGTTCGGACGGATGCCGAGCTTCGTCGCGAGTTCCTTCACGACGACGGCGCCGCGGACGGATATCTCGCGCGTGTTGACGCTCATCGTGACGGTGGGCTTCGGCGCCGGGGCCTGACCCTGCGATGCCATGATCTTCATCGTGGTCGCGGTCTTCATCGAAACGGAAGAGAAGCCCGCACGCAGACCGCCGACGCGGGTCACAGGACGCTGGGGAGCCGGTGCCGCGGGCTTGGCCGACGCGGCAGGAAACTGCTTGGCCGCGGGCTTGACGGACTCCTTCTTCGCAACCTCCCTGTCCTTCTTGCCGGGATCCTTCTCCTTCTTGGATTCCTTCTTGGAAAGGGCCTGCTGCTTCTTCATCGACATGGGCTGGTTCTTGGAACTCGCCTTGCGGTCCTTACCCTGAAGCCAGTCGCTGCCGTCGTCGTCATCGTCAAAATCGTCTGCATCGTTTCCGGCAGGCGCATCCGCATCTTCAGGCTCAGGCTCCGAAACCTCAAACTTGACCTTGGGCCCCTCGGGGAGATCGAGCTTGATCTCCTCCTGGACAGGCTTTCTCGCCGCCGCGACAGGGGCCTTCTTGGTGTCGGGCATGACGATTTCGCCGCCCTTCTCCTTGTAGGCCGCGATTGCGCGCTGGCGCTTCGCCTCAAGCTCGTCCGCAAGAATGCGGTTCGCCTCTTCGGCCGCCTTAAGCGCACGGCGGGCCTTGTTCATGCGACGGTCGCGGGCGGACACGGCCTCTGCCTTGAGCTTCTCGACACCGACCTTGAGAAAGGCGGCGTTGAGCGTCTCCACATCCTCCGACTCTAGCGAGCTGAGCGGGGAGTAAACCTCCACGTCATTCTCGCCAGCAAGACGCATCACGGTCTGTGACGTTGTGCCGATTTTGGCGGCAAGCTCGTAAACCCTCATAGTCTAATCACTCCTCCACTTCACCGATGAGCTCGGCCACAGCCTTGGCGGCCGCGTAGATACCTGTTGCCGTGACGTCGTCCAGACCCGTGGCCGCCGCAAAGTCGGCCTCGTCCGTCTCGAGAATTCCGTCCACCGTAAGGAAGCCGGCATCGGCAAGCTGCGTGGCCTGCGCGGTCGAGATCGAGAATGTATCGGCAAGGGTTTTGATCGCTTCGGCCTTCTGATCCTCGAAAGACGCAAGATTCATGGCCTTGGTCACATCGATATGCCACCCTGTGAGTTTCGAGGACAGGCGCACGTTCTGTCCGCGCTTTCCGATCGCAAGCGAATACTGGTCGGGAGCGACCGTCACATGCACTGCATTGTCCTGGTCCGGATCCACCTCAATCGTCTCCAGTTTTGCCGGGGCAAGCGCCTGCGTGACATAGCTTTTCACATCGTCGGACCAGCGGACAATGTCAATCTTCTCGCCGTTGAGCTCGCGCACGATGTTGCGCACCCTGGCGCCGCGCAAGCCGACGCACGCGCCGACGGGATCAACCTTCTCATCCATCGTGCGGACCGATATCTTGCTGCGGTAGCCCGGATCGCGGGCTACGGATACAAGCTCAACGACGCCATCGGAAATCTCCGAGACCTCAAGACGGAACAGCGCACGCACAAATTCGCCGGAAGCGCGGGAAAGCGTGACGGAAGGTCCGGTAATCTCGGATTTCACATTGTGCACGATGGCGCGGATCGTATCGCCGACCGCATACTCCTCCGTGGGGATGCGCTCCTTGGCGGGAAGCACCATCTCGGTCTTCCCGACCATTACATATATGTCGCGGCGATTCAAACCGGTCACCGTACCGGAGACGATTTCACCGATGCGGCCCTTGAAATCGTTGAATGTGTTGGAGCGGATGGCCTCGCGGATCTTCTGCATGATCATCTGGCGCGAGGTCTGCGCAGCGATGCGGCCAAGCTTCGAAGCGGGCAGCTCAATGTCAATCGTATCGCCTTCCTGCTTGGTGGGATCAAGGCGCTGTGCGCGGGCGACGGAGATGAATCCCGTGCCGGTATCCTCATCAGACACCACCATCGTGTCAAACACATGGAGAGTAATGGTCTTGCGGTCGATTACAACGCGCAAATCATTGGTAACGCCAGGGTTGCGCCGTGCCGCCTGCTGAATGGCCTGCTCAATCGCCGTAAGCACGATTTCGCGATCAACGCCATTCTCGCGTTCGATGTAGTTGACCATCGCCAGCAACTGGTTGTCCGCCATTTTTCACTCTCCTTTTTGTCAAAAAACAATAAAAACCCCTACGGAGACCCTATGACCTCCGTAAGAAAACGCGGTGAATAATACGAAATAACGTCTTTTCTGTCAATGAAAAACCTCTTCCATTTGCAATTTTTAAGATAAAATGATATACTTGGACCGTTTTTTCTTAACATCAATGGAGAGTATCCGTGAGCGAAAAGCCTTCTGCCTACGCCGCCGCCGGCGTGAATATCGACAATAAAATGACAGCTCTCAAGGCCATCAAGGCCATGGTGGGCTCCACCAAGACCATCAATGTCGCGGGTGGCATAGGCTCCTTCGGCGGTCTCTGCCGCCTTCCCAAGGGCGTCAAGGATCCTCTTCTCGTAGCCTCCACCGATGGCGTGGGCACCAAGCTTAAGATAGCGTGCATGATGAACAAGCACGATACGGTCGGTCAGGATATCGTCAACCACTGCGTGAACGACATCCTCGTCCAGGGTGCGCGCCCCCTGTTTTTCATGGACTATGTTGGTACATCCAAGTTTGACGGCCCCGTGTTCCAGCAGATAGTGTCCGGCCTCTGCAAGGCCTGCAAGGAAAACAATATGGCCCTTCTCGGCGGCGAAACGGCCGAGCTCCCTGGCCTCTACCCTGCAGGCGAGTACGATCTTACGGGAACAATCGTCGGCACGGTGTCCAAAAAGGATGTCATAACGGGGCAGTCCATCCGCGCAGGGGACGTCATAATCGGCCTTCCCGCCGACGGTCTCCAGACGAACGGCTTCTCCCTCGCTCGCCGCGTATTCTTCGACGTCTGCGGAATGACGCCGTCCGACAAACTCCCCGGCACGAACCAGACGATCGGCTCGGCGCTCCTCACGGTCCACAAGAGCTTCCTCAAGCCCGTGTCGCGCCTTCTCGACAACAAGATCAAGATCAACGGCATGGCCCACATAACGGGCGGCGGCTTCCCTGACAACATTCCGCGCGTCCTGCCCAAGTCCGTCTATGCGGAGATCGACCGCACCACATGGGAGCCGCCCACAATCTTCAAGTTCATCGAGCGTCAGGGCAAGGTGGATCACGACGAGATGTACCGCGTGTTCAACATGGGTGTCGGCTACGTGCTCATCATGCCCAAGGCCTCGCTCAAGCGCATGGCGGCGGTGTTCAAGAACCTCAAGCAGAAGTGGTACCAGGTCGGCGTCATCCGTGTCCGCAAGGGCGATGCCCCGCAGGTCGTCTACTCCAAGTGATCATGAAACGCGCACTCGTCACCGGCGGCGCCGGATTCCTGGGTTCGCATCTGTGCCGTCGGCTCCTTGCCGACGGCTTTGATGTAACCGCACTCGACAACCTCTACACCGGTTCGAAGCGTAATGTGGAGGACCTGCTGTCCGATGCCTCCTTCCGTCTGATCGAGGGGGATGTGATCGATTTCTCCACGGACGAAGGCTTTGACGAAATCTACAACCTGGCATGTCCGGCATCGCCCGTGCACTACCAGGCGCGCCCCATCTTCACGATGCGCACCTCCGTGCTCGGCACGATGAACATGCTTGAGCTCGCCAAGCGCTGCGGCGCAAGGCTGCTCCACTGTTCGACAAGCGAAATCTACGGCGATCCGCTCGTCCATCCTCAGCAGGAGAAATACTGGGGCAACGTGAACACGATCGGAATACGCTCCTGCTACGACGAAGGGAAGCGCTGCGCAGAGACGCTGTGTGCGGATTACATCCGCGAGTTCGACACCGACGCCCGCATGGTCCGCATCTTCAACACCTACGGACCAGCCATGCACCCGCAGGACGGGCGCGTGATCTCAAACTTCATCATGCAGGCGCTCAACGATGAGGACATCACGATCTTCGGGGACGGCTCCCAGACGCGTTCATTCCAGTACTGTGATGACCTTATCGAGGCGTTCCGCCGGTATATGGAACTGCCTGTCGGGCGCATCCGCGAGTTCTTCAAGGGGGAAGGCCTAGGAGCCCCTGCGATCAACACGGGGAATCCCGGAGAGTATACAATCCGCGAACTCGCGGAGGAGACGCTCCGCCAGATCCCCGGGTCGAAGTCGCAACTCGTGACGAAACCACTCCCCTCCGACGATCCAAAGCGCCGCAAACCGGACATCACGCTTGCCAAGGAACTTCTCGGATGGGAGCCGAAGGTGCCGCTCCGGGACGGTCTCGCGAAGACGATCGCCTACTTCAGGTCTGGCAGGCTAGCCTAACTCCTCCACTTCGGAGGCAATCTGCGTGACTAGCTGATAGTCCTTGCCGCCGCGCGTTCTAGGTTTCGTTCCCAACTTGACGAGCCGCGCGGCGGCCTTGGCGATGCTGCGCCCGCCAGGCGCATCGACAAGGGCGGAGCAGGCGGCGTCATACTTCGACTTCATGACGTCAAAGGCCTTGCCCACTTCCTGGAAATCCCTGATGAACCCGTTCGTGCGCTGAAGCAGCTCCTCGGCGGCGCGAGCGACGTCCTGCCGGTTCTTCTCCGAACGCTCCACGCTCCACATCATCTCAATCAACCTGACGACGGGAACCACGCTCGTGGCATTCACGAATACAACATTTTTCCGCCGCGCATAGTCGCGGAGAAGTTCCTTCGTTCCGCTGACCGATATCTGCGCCTTCATCGCCATCATATAGACCTCTTCAAGAGGGATATACATCAGAACGGTCGGGAAAGCGTTCGGGACAGACGACTGATATTCAGCAGCCCCGATCTCCTCCACATGCTTACGGACCGAATCTACGATGCGGTCACGGAACGCCTTTCGTTCCTCGTCCGTTGCCGAAGCATGGTATTCCACCGCCGCATCGATCGTAGCCTTCGAATCGATTATGAGCGATCTGCCGCCTGGCATCTTGACGACGACATCCGTACGCTTGCTTCTTCTGCCGGATTCGTCCTCGAACGTCTCCTGATACGTGTAGTCGACAGTCTCCGTGAATCCAGCCAACTCCAGCACCCTCCTGAGCTGGATTTCGCCCCACTCGCCGGATAACCGAGCATCGCCTCTTATCGCATCGGCAAGGTTGTTCGCCTGGGCGGTGACCGCATTCGTCTGGGCGACAAGGTTCTCAATCTTGCTCTTCAGCTCCACATTGCGCTCTGCGATTGCGACATCGCTCGCCTCGATCTTCCTGCGGAACTCCTTTATGTTCTCGAGAAGCGGATTGACGATTCCCCTCAAATGCTCGGAGCCTTCGGCCTTGAGCTTCTCGCTGCGCTCGTCCAGAATCTTCTGGGCAAGAGCCTTGAACTGGGCCTCGCCCTGCGCGCGGATATCTTCGTAGTGGCGCTGAACATCCTCCAGTCGCTTCTGTTCAGATTCCACGGCCATCAAACTGCGGGCCGCTTCCATCTCAGCCTTGGAAAGCTTGGCCCGCATGATGGAATAGACCAGAAGCGCCGCCACCGCAGCCCCTGCAACAGCTGACGTCAAGACAATCATCTATTTGTCAGCGGGCGGCGTTTCGTGCCTCAAGCGATGCACGGTACGCGGCAAGGTCCACGTCTGCTGCGGCCACGCCGGACTTGACCGCAGCTTCAGCGACGGCGTACGAGACCTCCACAAACAGGCGCTTGTCGAACGGCTTCGGGATGATGTATCCGTCGCCGAACTCGAGCGTCTCCTCTGGATAGAGCGCCTTTACCTCATCCGGGACAGGCTTGCGCGCAAGCATCGCAAGCGCGTTTGCCGCCGCAACCTTCATCTCCTTGTTGATCGTGCGGGCGCGGACGTCGAGCGCGCCGCGGAAGAGATACGGGAAGCCAAGCACGTTGTTGATCTGGTTCGGATAGTCGCTACGTCCCGTGACCATGATGAAACGGCGTCCCTCTAGCGCCTTCGCGGCCTCGGCGGGAGCAATCTCGGGATCGGGGTTTGCCATCGCGAAAATAGCGGGGAAGTCTGCCATCGTCTTCACATCGTCGCCGGTAAGGACGTTCGCAGCCGACACGCCGATGAACACGTCTGCGCCGACAAGGGCTTCCTTGAGCGTGAGCTTGTCCGTAGCGACTGCATGCTTCGCCTTGTAGGCGTTGAGGTCCGTGCGGTCCGTGCGGAGCGTGCCCTTCGTGTCGCACATGACTATGTCCTGGACGCCGGCAGCCTTGCACATCTCGCATATGCGGATGCCTGCGGCGCCTGCGCCGTTCATGACGATCTTCAGCTCGGACATCTTCTTTCCGGCGAGTTCCGCATAGTTCATCACGCCCGAAAGCGCGATGACGGCCGTCCCCCACTGATCGTCGTGGAACACGGGAATGTCGAGCGCGGCATCAAGCCTGTCCTCGATCTCAAAGCACGCAGGTGCGGCGATGTCCTCAAGGTTCACTCCACCATACTGCGGAGCGAGAGCCATTACCGCATCAATCACGCGCTGGGGATCCGTCTTGCCGGTATCCTTTCCGTCCTGACGGCAGTGCGCCAGCGGCACGGGCCACGCATCCACGTCGCCGAACGACTTGAAAAGAACCGCCTTGCCCTCCATCACGGGGATGGACGCGGCCGCGCCAAGATCGCCCAGACCGAGAATTGCGGTGCCATCCGAAACGACAGCCACGAGATTGGGTTTTGCCGTGCAGTCATAGACTGCGGCAGGGTTCTCGGCTATCGCCTTCACGGCGTGGGCAACGCCAGGCGTATAGGCAAGACACAAATCATCCTTGGTCTTGAGCGGAGTCGGGAGCGTCACGCCGACCTTGCCGCCCTTATGGTATGCCAGAACCTCTTCACGTGAATATGCGGCCATCTTATGCCTTCTTTCCTTCTTCCACTTTTACTTCCTCGACCGTCACCTTCTTGATGACGACAGGCTTGACGGGCACATCCTGATGCATGCCCCTGTTGCCGGTCTGCACCTTGGCGATTGCATCAACGACCTCCATGCCTTTCGTGACCTTGCCGAACACGGCATAGCCGAATCCCTGCGGGGTCGGATTGCGGAAATCCAGAAAGCCGTTGTCCACCAGATTGATGAAGAACTGGCTCGTCGCGGAATCGACCACCATCGTACGAGCCATCGCGATCGTGCCACGGGCGTTCTTGAGACCGTTCATCGCCTCATTGCGGATGGGCTCCCTCGTGGGTTTCTGGCTCATGTCGGCGGTGAAGCCGCCGCCCTGGATCATGAAGCCGTTGATGACGCGGTGGAAAATCGTATCGTTGTAGTGCCCGCTTTTCGCGTAGTCGGCAAAATTCCTGACGGTGAGCGGAGCCTTTTTCTCGTCCAGCTCAAGCTCTATGTTGCCAAGATCAGTCTCAATTGTTGCTTTCATTGCATATACTCCTTAATGGGCGCGTATTCTACCACATTTCGGCGAACAGTGTCCGCATCACGAATCGACCTTGTCGAACGTCTCGACGACGATCGACGGCGGTGTTCCTTCATACGCTTCCAGATCCTTGACCGTGGTCTCGCCCGAAAGCACGCAGACGAAGTCGACGCCCGCATTGTCGGCGATGGCCTTGTCCGTATAGAGGCGATCCCCCACGACGGCGATTTCGTCCTTGCCGAACTGGAGAAGCACCGGAGTGAGGAGCGACGGCGAAGGCTTGCCGAACACATGCGAAGGCTTCATGCCGTTCGTCGCCTCCAGAAACTTCAGCATTCCGCCGACATCCGGGATCGGTCCCTCCTCGGACGGGCAGCAGTTGTCCGGATGCGTTGCGACAAAATCGATTGGTCTCCCCGGAATCGTCTTCAGCCCCGCCTCGGCATTCCCTCCGTTGCGCATGTTCCAGAGCGCAGTCAGGCGGCGGAGTTTCTCGTAGGTCAGTTCCCTGTCGTAGGCAAGCGCGGCCAGCTCGTTGCGCTCCGGATCGTATCCGAAAGTGACGCCCACATCACTGAGGCGTTCATCCATGTGCTTCACGACGGCATCGCTCGCCACGAGATATACGCTCTTGTATCCCTTTTCGCGGATGTACTCCTCTAGCGTTATCAGCGGAGTGAGTATCTGATCCGGCTCGACGGGGATGTTCGCCCCTGCGATCTTCTTCATGTACTCGGCCGGTGTCTTCGACGTGTTGTTCGTGAGGTAGAAGAAACAGAACCGTCCACTCTTCGTGTTCTTGATGACAAATTCGACCGCCGGCTTGATCGGATCGGGGCCCATGAAAAGCGTACCGTCCAGATCGCAGACGAACGCGTGTTTGCTTTTTATGTCGAATGTACTCATGGCGGAGATTATATCATATCGCAAGTCTGGCAGAACGGGAATGTCTCAGCCGTCCACCATTGGCATGCGCTCTAGCGCGGAGAAGCCACGGACTGCGTTCTTTTCATCCTCCGCATGGAAGTTGGCGACGGTGTCGCGCCACACCTCCAGCGTATCGACGAATTTGGAGAACATCTCGGTCACACCGTCTCCGTCCAGCAGGTCGAGCCGTTCATACCGGCAGAGGAAAAGCCTGCCGGTATCAGGATCCCTGGATATGGTTGCGCCCCCGGTGCCCCTGAACAGGTGATTCGCCATCAGAAGCGCATTCATCACAGACTCTGCATTCAGGGGCGGGAGGTCTCCGATTTCGCCGAGAATGCAGAAACCGCCGATCTCCTCGATTTCGTGTATCTCGACCGCCATGCCGTCTACGTCAATCCGGCAGACGCCTTCATCAGTCGGGAGCTCCACTCCCAGCCTGCGGCCGAGAAGCTCCACTACATCCTCGAACATCATTGTCCGCCTCCTTCCTGATTGAGCGGCGGCTCGTCGCCGAACATAAACAGAAGCGCGGTCATGACGCATTCGTTATCCATTCTCGCTTTCTGGAACGCCGCAATGTCCGCATTCTCTCCAACCACCACCGGATGCTGCTCGCGAAGCTCCACCATCATGCGCATACGCATGCGCGGCTCGACGTCCCTGAACGCATCGGACAGGCCGCCCACCCTGTCGGCAAGACACTGCATCGCAATGCGCACCGCATGCTTGCGCGTCTCCTGCGTCGAGCCGTCGTCCAACACGCCGCTGTCTTCAAGATCCTTGAGCAGACGCCGTACGTTCACGGCGAGCATCTCGTACATGCGCCTTCTGGAGTCCTCGTCCTTGAGCCAACCTCGGCTTCCGTTCAATCCCGGCAGATCAAACGGAACAGACAGCCGTGCGGCAGCATCCCTTATCGCCGCAACGGCATTCGCGTCCAGCCCGGTGTCTGGATGGGCGGCCATATATCCGTCAACATGACCGGCGATACCCTCCATGCGTGTCTGCGTCTGGGCGAGTCTCAGATCCTCCGCGGACTGCTCACGCATCATCTTGACGGATGTGATGTTGCCCAAGGTGGTGCGCACCGTATAGAGGCTGTCGGAGATTCCGTCCCCCACCGCCAGCAGGAACGATTCCGACCTCCCGTTCAGCGTCTCGCCCTGCAGCATATAGACTGTGTTGAACAGCTCTCTGATAACCGCAAGCACCTTCTGCGCCAGACTTTCCATCTCTGCCCGAGTGTGAGTCTCTTTCGCACGGTACGCCCTGTACTCTTTGGTCAGGGCGTTGCCTGGCGCCCCGACAGCGCCGTCGGGCGACAGGTAACGCACATTCAGGAGCTGATCGATGAACGGATAGACGTGCTCCGTGCAGTGCTCCGGCTGTTCAAGCTCCCTTGCGAACGAGGCGAACGGCCCTTCCGCATCGCGAATGGTGTCGTTGATCCTCAGCCAGTTCTGGACAAGCCAATCGTTGGACTCAGGCAGATACTCCGCATCGAACGGGAACTCAAGGAAATGGTTGATCGAGGGGATGAGGAAGGAGACGGCCGCGAACAGGGGCGACGATTCATATTCCCCTTCCTCCGGCGTGGAATAGAGCATCTCCCGGACTGAGAGCTTCGTCATCTCGGAATATATCCTCGACAGAAGCGCTTCCATCGAATCGACTGTTCCGCCAAGCCGCATCTGGCACTGGTTGAAGTTGTAGATCGCCCCGGGCACCTCGATGCCGTGCTTCTGCAGGAGCATGAGCGCCGCCGCAATGCGCATCCCGACATCGTTTCTGGTTCCCTTATGGATGACCTCCGCGAGATCCCGGCTTACGGCACCGTCCTCGTTGGCCTCGTCGTACTCCGCCAGCCCCTCCTTCGAGAGCAGCGCCTTGAACGAGGACTCGAACATGTCGCTCCAGCCGACAAGGGCGGCGGAGATCATGCGCAGGACGTTGCCGCGCTCCAGATCGGTAAGGTGCGTGGCGTTTCCGAAGTCGATGACCGTCAGGCCGTTCCCGTCTGTCATTATGTTGCCGGCATGGAGATCTCCATGGTAGAACCCATTTCCGAAAAGCCCCTCGTGCACCCACTTCTTCGTGAGATCGACGAGAAAACGCTGCCGCTTGAGCGTTTCGTTGTACAGCTCGGTCAACCTCTTGCGCAATGCCGTGACCTCCGCGACAGAGCCCAGGACATAGTGTCCGTTCTCCTCCTCCAGTCCGGAAACCAGTTCGGCGAGAGTGTTCTCCGTATCCCTGACATACCGGTCGTACGTCACACCGGGGGCCTTCTTCAGGACGAGACAGTCCATCGTCGGAGAAGCCAGGGGATGCACCTCCATGGAATGCAGAGATGTCATGACAAGGGATTCCACCTCGCTGCCGGACATGAGACTTCTCTGGCGAAGATATGTAGGCTGCTCATACACGCTGCGGCCGAAATTGATGTTCGTGGCCTCGAGCGTGAAGTCGAGCTCCTCCATTATGCGGGCGAGCTGTCCGGCAAACGTCTTTGCCATGCCATTCACACTTGCGGCCGCGGCCTCGAATATCTTGCGTTCGCGGGCAATGGTCGTCTTGACCGTCGGACGGAGGAGCTTCACCACGCATTCCTCCCCTTCAGGATGCTCGTTGGTGAGCATCCTGCACAGGAACGCCTGCCCCACCGACGCCGCCCCGAGCGAACGCACCACGGTCACGGCGTGGATGCGTCCGTCCGAACGCTCGACTATGCGCGCCATGCTCGCCTTGACGTACTCCTCGGGGATGGGCAGCAGATTGGACTTCATGTCTTCCAGCGCTTCCGCCAGGTCGTCCCCAAGCGCACCGGGCGGCAATCCCTGAAGCATCTTGTGCAGAAGAGGCCCCGCCCCCTTGAACAGCGCACCCGCCATCGCGCCGACCGTCGATGTTCCGTCCACATTGCGTATGAACGACGCCATCATCTGACGCTGGTCAATGGCCGCCGAATTGACGAAGTAGGTTGATATCACATTGCGCATGAACTTCCCGTAGCCGCCCTCGGAGGACGTCATGGCGCCGCCGACGATCTCGTCGAAGTCCTTTGACCATACCGGATCCTCCGTCTCCTGCGCACCGTCCGCGCCTTCGGCTCCGAGTCTTCCGAGCAGCATCCCCTGCACTTTGTCCATTGCTTCGGACACACCCCTGTCGATCGCCTTTTCCACGCCCTTCAATGCCGCGGCCATTTCGTCAAGCGACGCCACAAGCATCTCCCTGTCGCGTGCCATTGACAGGGCGATGTCCGAAGCCGCCTGCCGCCCCTGCCTCGCATCCCCGAGAAGTATCCCCGAGACAAACCCCACGGCCCTGCCCAGGAATCCGACGTCCTGACTCGCCGGGGAATTGGCGCGGATGAACGCATCCACCGCCGCGTCACGTTCGGCTTTCGGCTTTTCGGCATTGTCGAGAAGGAACAGAAACACCCGTTCCAGGAACGCATCCGGGAAGTTCCGTATGAAGCTCGCGGGCAGGAACGGACGGGCGAGCAGCCCGAACATCTCACCGAGATTGTCCACCATTACATCCGGGAATGTCGCGATGAGGCTAGGATCCTTCGCAATCTTGACCACTGCGGAGACATGGCGCCGCATCACGCCGAGCACCCTGGGCGGGAGTCCTTCACGCGTCGCCCTGTCGTAGTCGAACGGATTGGCGTCGAACACCAGATCGGCCAGGAATTCATGCACTTCCTTCACATCGCCGGTCAGGGACGTCCCTGTCGCGCGCCCGGACGGAGGATTCGCGTCGTACATGTTGACCCGGTCTGCGCCGACTATATTCTCTATCTCGTCGCAAAGCTCCGCCGCATCCCAGCTTACGACCGTGTCCATTCTGATGGTGCGGTCGATCATCGCCTTCACCGCCGCATCAGAGACGCTCCCCGAACGCATGCAGTACCGGCCGTCTGTGACGCCCTCGGCTATGTCGAACAGCTCACGCGTGCTCACGCTCGCCAGAACCGCAGGATCGATTCCTAGGCTCCCCTTCAGATAGCGCAGACACAGCTCCCTTGACCTGCTTCTCTCCGCCACATCGGGAGACAGTCCGGAACCTCTTATCTGCGGAAGCAGACTCAGCACCACGTGCTTTCCGAACCGGTCGACATTCGCGATGGCGTCGTCCTCGAACATCTCGACAAACTCGCCCGCCGTCTTGCCCGCCCGGAAGTTGAGTCCATCCACGCCGAACACCAGCGTACCGGCCTGCGTCAGATGCAGAGACACCTTCCTTCCCATGAACTCGACCACCTGCGCACTGTTCGGCTGCGCACGCGCGAGTTTGCGCAATGCGCTCAGCATCCGGGCGATGTCCTCGCCGTTCGCGTCCGTCATCGACGGAAGCCTGTCACCCTTCAGCACGGCCACGATCTCGCCCGGCCTGCCCTTGAGATTCATCCCGCGGTCGTTGAGCTGATTCGTCTGCTTCAGCCTGAACAGCCTTATGAGGTCATCCTCCGTGACTTCATCCGGCGTCCGTCCCGTCTGGCGCTGAATGAACATCGGCGCCTCTTCAAGCCTGTACTCGCACAGTGCGGCCATGACCGATAGCTTGCGCAGGTCCCTGGTGGATATCTGGTCGAGAAGGAATCCGCAATCGTTCACATACCGTATTATCCTTTCAAGGTCGTATGTACCGAAGCACCATGCCGTAAACGCAGCCCTGACGACCGGATCGTTCGCGTCATATCCGACAGGCACGACGAAATTGCGATACGATACGCGCCTCTCCAGAATTTCGCCCGGGCCATCCTGCTGAAAAAGGTGGCGGAACTCACGGCAGACGTCCTCGGAAAGGCTGCGGCTGATGATCCCCTTGCGCAGCGCCGACCATATCGGAGGCTCCGTCGCCGGCGGCGGCACCTTCTCCGGCCTCCCGTGCATCGCGTATTCGTCGGAGACATAGGCGGCGCATTTGACGTACCACAAGATATCGGCGAACCATTCACGGTCCGCATTGTCGAGATATCCGGCGAGCGCAGGAGGCACATCCATGCCCCTTATACGGTCCACGCCGATGTCAGGGAGCTGTGCTCCGTTTGGCGGAAGGCATCCGTTCCGGATGCAGCTCACGATGGAATTCAGGGCTCGCGCCTGATCCCCGCCAAAAGCCGCGGTCAGCATCTGGCGCCATCCGGCAGGCCTATCCGCCGGTCCGAAATTCTGCGCAGGCTCAAGTGCCGCCCGGACCGGATCGGCATCCCTCCTGCGTCCGCGAGGGGACACCACGGAATCGTTGTATGCGCCACCGGCGGCGTATCTCCCTATGTCCGCGTCCGTCAGCACTATCTCATCTGCGATGCGGGATTCCGGATGGGGAAGGTCGGGGCGGTTCAACTGCAGGTAGAGAATATACTCCGAAAGTTCGTGTCTGTACGAATAGAACCGATCGGACGCGGCCGTCTTGCCAACGGCTGCCCGCCCCGCCTCGGTGGACATGTCGCATTTTCCGCATTCAGCCTTGACTTCCAGAGCGAGTTCGTCATCCGCCACCTCCGCAAGCCGGTTGAGTTCGGCCTTCACGTTGGCCTGCATCTGCGCGATGGTGAACCCGCCCTGTGCGGCCTTGCGCCGGAGAAGGCCGGAAGACAGGGGATTCGACTTCAATCTCTGATAACGGCTGTCGATATCGTTCTGGTGCATCGGCTCAGCCGTCTTGCCCAGGCATTCCAGGCAGCCGACGAACAGTATGCGGTTGGTCGAACCCTTGACCGTTTCGTTCGCCTTTATGCACTTGATGCCGTCCGGATCGTATTTCGCGATGTAGTCCGCCACCAGACCGCTCTTGTCAGGCACGGACACGGTCTTGCTGCCCTTTCCGTCGCCGCAGACGAGCGCAACGAAAGAAAGGTAGCACTTCAGCGCCCTCACGGACTCTGCCGAATTCTTGCACGCTATGCCGTTGTTGAGGTTCGCGTATATGGCACATCCCTTCTCAATATCGTCCTGGACCATGCCGTGAAGGTTTTCGACATTCATGGCGATGGGGTCCATGGGGAAGCACTTCACATACGATGTCAGGTTTGATATGGTCACATCCACATTACGGCCACCGGGAAGCCTGAACGTGAAAGGCTTGCGTCCGGATGCGATGGCTATCCTGGTCAAGGCGTCCTCCATTGCCTTTGGCCTTTCGAAATTCGACGCGAACGACGCTTCGATTCTCTCCCTCTCCGCAACGTCGGGTGCGGACTGCACCGCCACCTTTTTGACGGCATCCATTACCGCCCGTATGCGCCGCATCGTCAGCGGACGAGTGCTTGTCGCCTCGCCGGTCTCTGAGAGCTTGAAATCGCCGATCTTCAGAACCCGTTTCACTTCGGGCGGAAGTTCCTCCAGCCGCTTGACCTCAAACGCCGTCGTCAACGCAATCCGGAACGCCTCTCGCACTGCATTGTTACTGTTGCCGTCCGTGTTGGAAAGACGAACGACCCGTGAAGAACACGAGCCGTTGTCTGGATTCACGAACATACCTACACGAACATCGCCACCTGCAGTGCCGTTATCGTTGATGACAGCCTGGAACGCTTTAAGCAGATCGAGACTCATGGCCAATCTCCTCTCTTATGTAGTTTGTCTGTTATGTGTTGTTTTGTTTTACTTCATGGCGTTATGTCTGTAAGGTTCTTTTCCGTACCAATCCAGCGACGGCTACGTTTACTGCGCACCGCTGAACTGCCGCGTATTATAGCACACTCCATCAAACAGATTTTGAAACCAAAATATTTTTGTTGTTTTTTAAGCCCATTCAGGTTCAATCAAGATAGGTACATATATAAGCAAATTAACCCGCCATTCATCCATCCCCTTAATAATCATTACTCAAACAATGAAAATATGTTGACAGCAAAGATAATAAGCGGAATCGCAAAAGCGATTTTGCCAATTGACGTTAGCCCTTGCAGAAGTACACAAATCCTATATTTTCTTTGCGCAAACAATAGGAGACACATGTCCATCATGAACAATCGCCGCGGAGATAGAAAACCTGCAAATCCTTTTTATGGTGGGAAATTGCACTCAACCCTCAATCGGAATACGCCCCAAAAACCTTACCCATTTGAAACCGCCAACTCGCAATTCGCACATATCTGGTCGCGAAAAGGCTTCAAGTCTTCCGACCTCCGACTTGGGACATCCACACCGGATGTCCGATGACCGAAGTCTGTCATACGAAGTCCAAAGTCTTAAGTCCGAAGTCCTAAATCCAAAGTTAGAAGTCAGAAGTCCCAAGTCCGATGTCCTCTTTCTTTCAGTCTCCGCAAGGAAAGCAACCAGCCTTTGCGTAGCCTACCTATCCTGACTTTCCGCATTCGACCAAGAAACCCGGCATTTCCAAAATTGTCGCCTAAATGTCAAACGCCAATTAGCCGACAATCCCCTTTGCAGAACCGCCCAGCACATGCCTTCTTTTATGAGTCAAACGCCATTTTATCGCAAGCTTTTTGTGTAAGCGATCAATGCATACATTCTCTTATCCGTCGAGGCGCTAAAAAACCTGCGATACTGGAAGAACGGGACATCCTGCCCGTTCAGGATTGCCAACGGGAGAGACGCCCGTTGTCCCAGTGACGCAAGTCAAATGACGGAATTTTGCAATTGCCTCTCATGCGTCAAGTTCAGACTTGCCGACAGTCACCTTTGCAGAACTGCCCGACACATGCCTCCTCTCATGCATCAAGTTCAGACTTGCCGACAATCCCCTTTGCAGAACCGAAGTGACCCGACAAAAATAGGCCTTCCCATATACATCAAGCTCCAGTTCTTCGACAATCTCCCTTGTATAAGCGAAGGAAACTGGCATTACTATTAAGCGCCTATTCTTCGGCAATCTTCCTTGCACAACCGACGAAAATGGGCATTCACTTATGCGTCAACTGCCGACTCGCCGATAATCGCCCTTGTATGACCGATGGGGGATGGTGTCTTCGGATATCCTGAGAGCAAGTACGGCGGCGAGATCAAGGAACGTCCCTTCGCAGACGCCAAGAATCTCCCCTACAACCCGCCTTACTTCATCATTCAGGTTTCCATCCCTCCCGCTTCCATTCCCCCCACTTCTATTCCCCACACTCCCGGCACATTCTCCACCGCTCCTGCCACCTACCATCCCTTCACTACCTCCATCCGGACCATCTCTACCGCAATCCCCC
>JAZOAC010000038.1:0-30492 GCA_045595285.1 Kiritimatiellia bacterium
GCCGAAAAGGATGTTGCATGGGCTGCAAGCTTGGGTGCAAAACTGCGTGCCGGTGCATTCCCAGACTTCTTCCTCGGGCTCAAGTCGCTCTATGCGGCGATGGCCTACGGCTCTACGGAAGCCTCTGTCCATGAGAACTCCTACGCCCGTTGCCTTTCGTTCCTCTTGGCCGGAAGCGGCTTCCGCTTCACTATGGAGGATGTGCAGGCGAACGGACGCGCCGATATCGTGGCAAGCCATGTGAACGGCGTATTCATTTTCGAACTCAAGGTCGGCGAACCGGTCGACAGGGCATTCAGGCAGATCCGCGAGAAGAACTATGCCGCTCCCTATCTCGCGTCAGGTCTTCCGATCCATCTCATCGGGCTTTCCTTCGACCCAGAAACCCGCCAGCTTGTCGACGCCGTGGCGGAAGAGTTCGAGAAATGAAGCACATTAGCGGGTGGTTTTAACAGTTGAGCAAGGACGCAATATGTAGGGGCTGACCCTACATGTTGTGGGGGCAACCCCTGAAAAGCGTCGCTCCGAAGTCCGTGAAGAACGACGTGTGCACGTACAGCCTCGATCCCGCATGTCTGAAGAAGGGGCTCAACGTGTTCGCGGTGGCGTTTCCGGCCGGTGCGCCTAAGGCGGCGACATTCAACGACTTCTCCATTACCGTGCTGTCGGGTGCCCAGTCTGTCAAATAGAAAAGGCACTCTGCAGATAACTGCGGCGGTTCCCCGATGGTGAATTCTCATTTATTTTGTGAACGGATTGTGGTATATTTCTGCGCCATGGGAATATTGCGTACATTGAGAAGACTGGGGACTGCGGTGGTTCGCGCTGCGGTCGTTCTCTATGTCACGTTCTGCGTGTGCGGATCCATTGAGATATGCCTTTGCGATCCGGATCCCGACAACTGCGGCGAGCATTGCCACGACTGTGACGAACATTCCAAGGACGAGTGCCGCCACTTCTCCGTCGATGTCGATGACTTCATGGTTCCGCATGCCGGGGCGAAGGTTCCGTCCGCTCCGGCGATGGTTTGCCCGCCGTCGGCTTTTGCGGTTGCGGCGATTCCGGACCAACAGCGGACGAGACCCATATCCACCGCCCCGCCCGACAGTGGCGGAGGCATGTATCTCTCATATTCTGCGCGGATCCACCCGTTGGCATAGTCCGTCAGGACGCGCTTGAGACAGCGCGTCCGCGGTTCGTCGGCTGTCTGCGCGACCCGAAACGGGCGTGTGACAGGTCAAGGCGCCCGGCGGTTTTGCC
Organism: Kiritimatiellia bacterium; assembly: GCA_045595285.1. GTDB lineage: Bacteria > Verrucomicrobiota > Kiritimatiellia > RFP12 > UBA1067 > UBA1731. The sequence continues at coordinate 1,261 of JAZOAC010000038.1, forward strand.
GCCCCAAGGCGCATCCAGTGCTTTAAGCCCATGTTGGCGCAATGCCAGGTGCATATATGAAAAGAATATTCGAATTTGTGACAGACAATCCAAAGACCGTGATGGCCGCAATGCTGATTGCGGCGGCGGTCGGCGTACGTGCCTGGCAGAACCTTGCCGTGGACGTGTTCCCCGACATCTCGGTTCCGCGCGTCACCATCCAGACAGAGGCCGGCGGACTTACCGCCGAAGAGGTGGAACAGCTCGTCACCATCCCCATTGAGTCTGTGGTGAACGGCATCCCGGGAGTCTCGACGGTGCGTTCAAGCTCAAGCGGCGGACTGTCCTTCGTCTGGGTGGATTTCGACTGGAGCGTGGATGTCTCTCGCGCCAGATTCGACGTGTTCGAACGTCTCGCCCGCGTGAAAGAGAGCCTGCCGGATGAGGCGCACGCGGAGATGGCGCCGGTCGTGTCTGTAACGGGCGAGATCATGCTTGTCGCGCTTACGGGGAAGGAGGGCGGCGTTTCCGCCCTTGAGATGCGGGAACTCGCCGAATACGACCTTCGGACGCGGCTTCTCGGCATTCCCGGCATCGGGGAGGTTGCGGTCATCGGCGGCAGGCTTCCTGAATACCGCATCGCGGCGGATCCGCGGCGGATCGCCGAGGCGGGACTTTCACTCTTTGACGTAATGGATGCGGCGCGCGGCACGCGGACGTTCCTCAGTGCCGGATATCTTGCAAACGTCGGCGGGGAAGAGGTGCCGCTGCGCCAGATTGCGCGCGCAGACACCTTGTCTGCGCTGAAGCTTTCGCCGATTCCGCTCGCGGGCGGCGGTTCGCTCAGGCTCGGTGATGTCGCCGATGTGTCGGTCGCGGGCGAACCGCGTCGCGGCAGCGCATCGTTCAACGGACATGAGGCGATCGTCCTCTCCGTGCAGAAGGCTCCCGGCGGCAATACGCCTGAACTCACGAAGGAGCTCGATCGCGTCCTTGCGGAATTCGCCGCGACGGTCAAATCCAAAGGCATTGAGGTGCATGCCGACGCCTATCGTCAGGCGGACTTCATAGACGCCTCCATAAAGGGCGGCGGCGAAGTTGTGCGCGATGCCGTAATCATCGTAGTCGCCGTGCTGCTGATTACGCTCCTTGAACTGCGCACGATTCTCGTGGTGCTCTGTACGATGCCGCTTTCAATCCTGCTTGGACTCGCCCTCTTCCCGGTTTTCGGTCTCGGCGTTAATGTCATGACGCTTGGCGGTTTCGCGGTCGCCGCCGGAGACATTGTTGACGCGTCCATCATCTTTACGGAGGTGATACGGCGCAAACTCGGCGAGAACGCCGCGATGCCGCCGGAACAACGGCGCCCGGCGGGCGTTGTGATCGCCGGGGCTGCGGCATCTGTCGCGCCGGGTGTGCTGTTCTCGACGATGGTCGTGATTCTGGTGTTCATTCCGCTGCTGATGCTGTCCGGACTCGAAGGACGCTTCTTCAGTCCGCTAGCCCTGTCCTACATCTGCGTGTTCGTGATGTCGCTCGTCTGCGCATGGACGGTCGTCCCCGCCCTATCGCGCATTCTTCGCCTTGGCTGTGGCGGCGGCATCAGGCAGCCGGCGAAGATCGAGGATGCGGGCGTCTCGCACGGCATCAAGGCAATGCGCGCCGTGTACCGTCCATTCCTTGCGTTTGCGCTGCGCTTCCCGAAGAGTGTCGTGCTGTTGGCGTTCGCCGCCGCCGGATACGCGATCTATGTCGCTACGGGATTCGGTTCGAGCTTCCTTCCGCCGTTCCGCGAGGACTCCTTCAACGTGATGGTGTCGCTTCCTCCCGGCGCATCACTCGCCGAAACGGAGCGTGTCTCTGAGGCCTGTGTGCCTGCAATGGCGTCGATTCCCGGCGTGCTGTCCGTCACGCGCCGCACCGGACGCGCCGAACGCGACCAGCATGCCGAGCCGGTTTCCAGTTCGGAGTTTGTCGTCCGCGTCGATCTGAATGGCGACACGGAGGCGGTGCGAGACCAGATACGCGAGCGTCTCGGAAGCATTCCCGGTTGCGCACTGATCGTCGGATATCCGATTGCGCACCGCATCAGCGCCGTCCTGTCCGGAACGGAGGCCGAACTCGCCGTCAATGTCTTTGGGGACGATGTCGATGTTCTGCGCGATACTGTTGCGAGGATGAAGACGGAACTCGAATCCGTCCCCGGCGTCGCCGACGTAAGGGCAAACCGCGAAATCATGGTGCGCACTCTCCGGATCGATTACGACATGCCCGCGCTGGTCGAGGCCGGCATAACTCCGCGCGAGGCCGGAGAACAGGTCGCGGCGGCGTTCAACGGTGCGCGGACGGGAGAGGTCCGCAGCGGAATACGCAAGAGGGCCGTCACCGTCCGCCTTGCCGGAGACGAGAACCGGTACAGTCCCGATGTGGTGAAGTCGCTTATGCTGTCCGGCCGCTCCGGGAAGCGTGTGCGGCTTGACGATGTCGCGCAGGTTGTGGCGGAGGATTCGCCGAATCTCATGCTGCGCGAGGGTGGCCGCCGCAAGGCGCTCATCTCGTGCAATCCCGCTCCCGGCGTAAGCACGGGGAAGCTTGTGGAGGAGCTTCGCGCGCATCTCGCTCCGATGGCGGCGGAGGCCGGATGCACGGTTTCGTTCGGCGGAAGCTACCAGGCGCGAGAGAGCGCCGGACACCGCCTCGGAATGCTTGGCGCCGGACTTCTCGCCGCGATATTCTTCATCCTCGTGTTCGCTCTCGGTTCCGGACGCGCCGCCGCGCTTGCGTTGCTCAATGTGCCCCTTGGCCTTGTCGGGTCGGTGGCGGCGGTTTCGCTTGCCGAACCCGTGCTTTCGGTCTCGTCGCTTGTCGGGTTCGTGACGGTCATCGGCTTTGTGCTTAGGAACGGAATCCTGCTCATCAACTGCTATCGCGACAGGATGGACGCCGGCGCATCGCTCGCCGATGCGATCCGCGAAGGCTCCGAAGAGCGCATGGCTCCGATAGTGATGACGTCCCTCACGACGGTGATAGGCCTCGTCCCGATCATGATTGCAGGATCCAAGCCGGGCGGCGAACTGCTTGCGCCGCTGGCGATCGTTCAGTTCGGCGGACTCCTCGGGGCCACTGCGCTGAACCTTGTCGTGCTGCCGGCGGCGGCGAAAGTCGTCGGACTTGGACTGGAGAAACGCCGATGAAAACGATGAACGCAAATCTGCTCTTTCTTTCGGCGCTTGCCGCTTCGTTCGCGGCGGGCTGCCGTTCGTATGAACCGAAGCCCATCGACTGGGAGCTGGAGGCGCGCGCGGGGGTGACGAATGAACTTCGCATCACCACGCTTGAAGATGCCGCTGCCGTCGCGCTGATCGGAAACCGCGAACTGAACGCCATGCGTCTCAAGGCGGCGAACTCGTCAAGGGTGGCAAGGGAGACTGGCTGGTGGGAGGATCCCGAACTTGACTTCGATGTGATGCGCATCGTCAATCCGAGCGGACATCCTTTCCTCGGCGGCGGATCTCTTGCGTTCACGATTCCGCTTTTGGGGGCGCTTGCGCTTGACGAAAAGGCGGCGCAGGCATATGCCGCGGCCGATGCCGCGGACATACGGGCGTCTGAGGCGGATGTGTCGGCGGAGGCGAGGAAACTGGCGATACGCCTGTATGCCCTTCGCAGACGCGGTAAGATGCTTCGCGAGTGGAGCGCCGACGGACGGGCGGAAAGCGCGAGGGCGAACGTCGAGAGGCTTCATGAGGCCGGCGAGGTCACCTCCACCGAACTCGCAGGTGTGCGCCGCAGAATGCATGCGCTGCGCCACGACATCATGGAGAACGAGAAGGAGACCGCAGCCACGGAGATCGCGTTCCTGCGGCTGTCGGGACTTCGCCCCGGAACGCAGATACATATCGCGCTTGACGAAACCAAAGAGGTGCCGATGCCGAATGCGAAGGACGATCCTCTCGAACTCGTGAAGCATCCCAAGGTAGTGGCGGCGCTTGTGCGCCTGGACGGAACGGAGCACGCGCTCCACGCCGAGATCCGCAGACAGTACCCCGACCTGAAACTTGGTCCGGCCTACGTGAATGAAGAGGGACTGGACAGGTTCGGTCTGGTGGCCGGAATCTCCCTTCCGTTGTGGAACCGGAACCGCAAGGGGATTGCCGAGGCCGAAGGCGCAAGGGATGACGCGCGGCTTGCGGCGATAGACGTCTGGCGTTCGCTCGTGTGCGATGCGGCCGAGGCGCGCGCGAATCTTGTCCGGCTTCTGGCGCATCCGCCTGTCCCGACAAGTGAACGCGAACAGACCGACAGGTTGGCGGATGCCGGCGAATTGACCCCGCTCGAATATCTTGACGTGCGCGAAGAGATCATGGGGTTTGAACTCGCCCATGCCGACTGGCGGCGTGATGTGGCGCTTGCCGCCGCCGAACTCGAAAAATTCAATGCCAACCGTTAATCCGGAATCAAGGAGAAGAAACATGAATCCTAAAATGAATGTCGCCGTTGCCGCCGCTCTGCTGTCCGCTGTTCTTGCCTGCGCCCACGAACATGGTTCCGGCTGCAGTCAAGAACGCAGAGATGGCCATCACTGCCGTGGAGATGCACATGAAAGGCCGAAGTGCGCGACGGATCGCAAGGCCGGGCGGCATGCGAAATCCGTTTCCGTGACAAAAGCCGTGCAGCAGGTGATGGGTTTGAGAACGGTCCATGCCGAGAACCGCCGCGTTGTCTCGACCGTCTCTTTCGCCGGAAGGTATGAGCTGATACCGGATGCCCGCAAGGTCGTCTCTTCTCCGGTTGCCGGACGTCTTTCGCTTCTTGTGAAGACGCTCGACAACGTTCAGAAGGGAGAACCGCTTTTCACGGTGACGTCCCCCGAGCTTGTTGCCCGTTCGCGCGAGATATCGGCCCTGGAGAAGCGCCTGAAGGTATATCGGGAGATTAAGACGCCCAATGCCGCGCTGGAGAACGAACTTGCGGTGAAGTGCGCCGAACGGGAGGCGATGCTTGCGGGCGCGGAGGAGAAGGACGGTGTCGTGACGGTGCGGGCGGCGACGGAGGGGATGGTCGAATCGCTGATCGCGCAGGACGGGGCCTGGCTTGAGACCGGTGCGGCGGCGATTCAGACGGTGCGGGCGCACCATCTCAGATTCAAGGCACTTGTCGCCGCTTCGGACGCACTGCATCTCAAGGACGGGATGTCCGCGAAGGTCGGGGCTCATCCGGGGCGCATCCGCATCGGCGTCGGCGACGATACGGGGCTTGTTCCGGTGTACGTCCTGTTTGCTGGCGATGTCAAGGCGCTTGCCGGGGAACGTTCGCACGCCGAGTGCGTAACCGACGAGACGGAGGCGGCGCATACCGCCGTGCCGTCGATATGCATCGTGTCCATAGGCCTCCAGCCGACCGTGTTCGTAAGGGATCTGCATGACGCCGAGCGGTTCATTGCCGTTCCTGTGACTCCTGGCGCAAGCGGCGGCGGATGGACTGCCGTGGACGGGCTTCCCGCGCATCATTGCGAGGTCGTGAGCGACGGTGCGTATGAATTGAGGCTGGCGCTCCCGTCCGCCGGCGGTTCAAAGTCCGCCGGCCACTTCCACGCCGACGGTACATTCCACGAAGGCGAACACTGAACCCGGAATTTCCGCACGGTCTGTCTTTTATGATAAAATTCGCGAGAATGAAAACAATGAATATTTCAACTTCATGGTTTAATGTTTGGCTTTGGCTTCCGTTGGTATGCCTGATTGGGTTCATTGTTGGCTCATGGGGAGCCAAGGAAGAGCTTCGCGCCTATCAGGAGAGCGTGAAGGAGGAGCGTAGCCGTTCGGCAAAGAAGGCGGGCGGTTTCGACACGTTCGCGAATCTCGTCAAGATCCCAGAAATGACGCGCCGCCCGCGGAAGGCGAAGCGTCCGACAAGGGATCGGAAGGGCGTGCAGGTCGCGGATGCTCCTGCCGCCGTGGCGAAGAGGCAGGGCTCTTCCGCGTCTGTCGTCACAAATGCTCCCGCTGCCGTGCGCAAAACGCCGCCGCGCCGGTCTGTCGAGGATCTGGGCGTCCGCATCGAGGAGGCTCAGGAGCTGTGGCGCACCCGCGTTGATGTCGCACGCGCGCAGTGGAAGGAGAGGCTGAAGCTTTCCGGCGAGAAGGAACAGGCGTTCGATGCGGCTTTGCAGGATATGAACGAGCGTCTTTACGACAGCATCGCCGCCGTGGCCGAACTGATCGCGGAGAGCGATACGATGTCTCCGGAGCTCGGTCTGCGGCTTGTCGGCGAGACAACTGCGATAATGGCCGAAACATACGATAAGATAGGTGCGTGCGTTCCGTCCGACATGCGTTCGCAAGTGTCGTCCATGCAGATGGTGGACTTCGTGGATCCCGGTGTCGCTGAACCGCTCATCGGAGTGCAGGGAAAACTTGAGAACATTGGCCATCGTGCCGGAAGGGGCAGATGAAAGGTCTCTACAGGATATGGCACACAGCACTCTGGGAGTGGAGCGGCGCGATTCGAAGCAGGCGTGCGCTCGTGATTCTGTTTCTCTATCTTGCCTCTGCGGTTCTGTGCATGAACGGATCGATATCGGTTTTAGGCAAGATGGAGAGAGAGCTTGCCGCGGTGCTTCAGCTACCGGAGTCGGAGAAGACCGGCGTAGTATCCGAATCGCTTTGGAAGTCGAAGCCTTTCGCAAGGATCGTGAAGGCGACCGTCGGTGAAGGGCCGGTGCTGGACGACATATTCGGGCGGCATCCGGTGGAGCTTCTTTATGCATGGTTCGCGTTCCTGTGTGCGCCGCTCCTTGCCGTTCTTGTGTGCGGCACGCGTGTGTCGGACGATCTCCGGTCCGGGGCCGTGCGCTACATGCTTGTCCGCGAGACTCGTCTCGAATGGTCTCTCGGCAAGTATGTCGGGCAGACGTTCATGGTCGGCGTCGCGCTTGCGGCAAGTTCGCTTGGCGCTGTGGCTGTGGCGTTCTTCCGTCTTTCGCCGGATGTCGCAGGCGCTCTCGCCCTTCCGATGCTGGGATGGGGCGTTAGGGCATGGGTGTTCTCGCTTGTGTGGATCGGCCTTGCGCTGGGGCTCTCGCATTTCACCAGTTCTCCTGGCCGCGCAACTGCTCTCGGCATATTCGCGATATGTATCTTTGCCGTCGGTTCACCGGTGATAGGTTTCATCCATTCTCATTTCGGTCTGCCAGACGCCGTCCTGCAGCTGCGGATGTTCCTGCCGAGTTCCGCCGAGGATTCCCTTTGGCGCTTTTCCGCGACACCTCTTGCTGTGGGCTCGTTTCATCTTCTTGTCCTTGGACTTGTGTATCTGATGGCCGGTGCAGCAGTGTTCTCAAGGAGGGACATATGATCGGCTCGGCCATTGTTACGCGCAATCTCGTGAAGCGCCGAGGCAAATGCCGTGCGCTGGATGGCCTTACGCTGTCGGTGCCGCGCGGTTCGGTGCTGGGCCTTGTCGGTGAGAACGGTGCCGGGAAGACAACATGGATGATGACTGTAGCCGGATTTCTGCGCCCTAACGCCGGAGAAATTGACATTCTCGGCTGCGGTCCGTTCGAAGCGGAACGTCATTCGGGACGCATTGCCATTCTGCCGCAGGACTCGGAGCTACCGCTTGAGATGTCACCTTACGATGCTCTCTACCGGTTCGGACGCCTTCAGGGACTTTCTGCGCAGGCGGCGCGCAGAAGTGCGCAGGGGGCGTTGGCGGCGGTGAACCTTTCGGATCGCTCAAATGCTCCGGTGCGCACGCTTTCCCACGGAATGCGAAAACGCGCAATAGTTGCGCAGTGCTTCGTCGGCAACCCGGAGATCGTCCTTCTCGACGAGCCGCTGAACGGACTCGATCCTGTGGAGGCGGACCGTATGCGCAGGTTCATTCTCGCTCAGCGCGGACGGCGTACGGTCGTGGTATCGTCGCACAATCTCGAGGATGTGGAACGCCTCTGCACGCACGTCGCGCTCATCGGCAAGGGGCGTCTTGTGAGGATGGATACTCTCGCTTCAATCACGCACTGGACGGACAGGATAGCGTACACTCTTGTCTCCAGACCCGCAGATTTTCCTGCGCTGACCTCCGCCGTTCCGGGAATCTCGTTGGAGTGGCGCGAGGACAGACGTATTCTGATATGTTCATTCAGTGCTTCCGACGGCGGTGTCGCCGAAGTGAACCGTATTCTTCTCCCGGCGATACTTGCGCAGACGGATGTCCTGTCTGTCACTCCCGGCCAGTCACTTGAAGAGGCGTTCCTCGTCTCCGGTCTATAATTGAGTAACGCCGGGCGAAAGGAAAATAGCAAACATGTATGAGCTCTTATTTGCTATAATGGGCGCAAAATAAGGCGAAGACATGTCCGCATATTCTTTTGAATATATAACAGAAATCCTCGACCAGGCGGTTGCGGATGCGCGTCCCATAGACGTCAAGGGCAAGGTAATTCAGGTGGTCGGCACGATCATAAAGGCCTCTGTTCCCGGCGTCAAGATGGGAGAAGTGTGCATTCTGCGCAATCCGTGGGAAAGCACCGAGGTGCAGGCGGAGGTCGTGGGCTTCACTAAGGAGACGGTCCTGCTTACTGCTCTTGGCGCGATGGTCGGCATTTCCGCACAGACAGAGGTGATCCCCACGCGACGTGTGCACATGGTGCCGGTCGGCGCATCTCTTCTCGGACGCGTGCTTGACGGACTGGGCCGTCCCATCGATGCGGAAGAAAAAGGTCCGCTGCGTCCAGACGGCTACTATCCGGTCTATGCCGATCCGCCGAATCCCCTTGAGCGGACGATAATCTCCAGACCCATTTCTCTCGGTGTGCGATCCCTTGACGGACTCCTCACCTGCGGCGAAGGGCAGAGAATGGGCATCTTCGCGGCGGCGGGCGGCGGAAAGTCTACGCTCCTTGCGCAGATCGTCCGCAATACGGAGGCGGACGTAACGGTGCTCGCTCTCATCGGCGAACGAGGGCGAGAAGTTCGCGAGTTCATCGAAAAGGATCTTGGCGAGGAGGGGTTGGCGAAGTCTGTGGTTGTGTGCTCCACGTCGGACCGGAGCGCAATGGAGCGCCTGAAGGCTGCGTATGTCGCTACATCGATTGCCGAGTACTTTCGCGACAAGGGGAAGAAGGTGCTTCTTCTCATGGATTCCGTGACGCGCTTCGGACGCGCCCAGCGCGAGATTGGCCTTGCCGCGGGTGAACCTCCGACGCGGCGCGGCTTTCCCCCAAGCGTATTCTCAGAGCTTCCGAAACTCATGGAGCGCGCGGGAAACTCCTCTAAGGGGTCCATCACAGCACTCTATACCGTGCTGGTAGAAGGTGACGACATGACGGAGCCGATAGCGGACGAGACGCGTTCGATCCTTGATGGGCACATCATCCTCTCCCGCAGGCTTGCGCAGATGAACCATTATCCCGCGATCGACATACTGCAGTCCATCTCGCGCTGTCAGAATGCGATCATTGACCCCGACCACAAGAAGGCGGCGGCACATCTGCGCAAAATCCTCGCAAAGTACAAGGAGGTGGAGCTGCTCCTCAAGATCGGCGAATACGAGAAGGGTACCGACCGGGAGACGGACGAGGCTATCGCCAAAATCGACAGGGTCAATGCCTTCCTGCGGCAAGGACTTGCCGAACGCCCTACGTATGCGGAAACATTGGCGAAACTATCGGAGGCTGTGGCATAAATGGCATATGCGTTGCAGAGCATGCTTCGGATTCGCACGATGCGAGAAGACCGCGCCGCCACCGAGCTGACTGCAGCCCGGCGCGAAGTCGTGCGCGCGCAGGATGTCCTTGCGCAACGCAGGAACGACCTCGCGGAGTTCGAATCCACGAAGGAGTCGCGCCGCGACCGCATCTTCGACGCCGTGATCGGCAGGGCGGTTTCGATGGACGATCTCGATCTTGCGCGCGAAGGTGTGGCCAGGATTGACGAAGAGGGAATGCTCAAGGCGGACAATGTCGTGCAGGCGGAAGCCGAGCTGCAGAAATGCCGCGACAACGCGGAGTCGTCTCGACTGGCGTTTGTGTCCGCCTCCAAGAACCGCATGAAGATAACCGAGCACCGCGCCATATGGGAGGCGGAAGAGGCGGAGGCGGCGGAACACAGTCAAGAATCCGAACTTGAGGATTTTACCGGAAAGAAGGTGATAGATGACGCAGAATTTATCAGGGATTGAACCGGTCAAGGCCGAAGGATGTGAGGGCGTGTCGCTTGGTCTTTTCGGTCAGGCGGCAAAGGGCGACGGATTTGCGCCGTTACCGGATCCGGTTGTCGCAGAAAGATTTCAGTCGGCAATTGCGGATGAATGTGACGGTGTTTCTGTTTCGATGAAACCTCCGCAGGGCCCTGCCATCGAATTTAATCGTCGTCATGAGGATGCGTCGTCATGTCAGGAAGTTTTGTGCCCTGATGTTGCACAGACCTTGCCCGATTCCGGTAAGACGGAGATTTGTGGCGGGAAATCCAGTGTCGAGAGAGTAGGGGATGTTGCTGTTGAAGGGGTGAAGGACGGCATAGCAGTTTCGGAGAAACCGAATCAAAGTCTTGGCGAGGAATCAGAGCGGCGGTGGGAAGACGCGCCGCCCTACCAAGAGGCGATTGTACCGCAAACTACATCACATTCTCAAGGTGCGGCCATACCGCAAAATGTAGCATATCTTCCGAAAAAGGCAGTGCCTCAAAATGCATCGCTTCCACAGCGGAAGCCGGAATCTCAAAGCGTACATTCGCACACAACGCACTCGGAAGCGCCGGTATCGGTCTTAAAGGATGCGATTCCTGTTCAGAGAATGCATCATATTACGCAGAACTCATCGACGGTGCCTGATCTTGGCGTGGCGGATGTCAAGGGGATTGTTTCGTCTAAGCCTCCGCAGAACATGGAAGCAACGCCGGAGCATGTGCAGATCATCGCGCCCGCTCCGTTGCCGATCGAGTTGCCTGCGGCGGCGGTTCTGAAGCAAACGGCACCGGTCGTTCCTGCAGAAGTGACGAGGATGTTTGTTGCGGCGGCAGAGGCCGTGGCCGATGCGGTTCTCGTGTCGTCGGGTTTTGTGAACGGTGAGGGGCAGATGCTTGTAAGACTTCAGCCCGAGGTACTTGGCGGATCTGAGGTGCAGATTGTCGCAAAGGGCGGAACATTGACCGTTGTCGTCAATCCTGCGACGCAGGATGTGCAGACCATTGTCGAGGCGAACAGGGCGCAGTTCGAACAGCATCTTGCCGAGAAGGTGCATTCGTGGCGCGTCTCTGTCGCAGTGCGGAGAGGAGTGAAAACGGATGAGCGCGTTTGACATTTTAAAGACATGGCCGGGGATTTCGGAGGCGTCTGCGGAAGAGCTGTTTTCGCATCCGGCGTGGGCGATGCCGTGCCAGTGGGGCGACGAGCGATGCGTTCTTCGCAAGGCGGCGGCGAAACCGCGCGATGTGATAGGCATTGCAATTACGCTGGATGACGATGCGCACTTTCTCGGAATCGGAAACCGGGAATCCTTCCCGGATCTCCATGAACTCTGGTCGCGGAAGACAGACCTTCCGTCGGCGCTTGTCCTCGCGCTCATTGAGAAGGAATGCGGAGATCTGCTTCAGCTCATCGAGAACGTTTCAAGACGTCAGGTCCGTGTGGTCGGTCTTGACGATCCCGCGAAGCGTGCTGGCGGAATGGCCTTTGATGTCGTTTCGCTGGCGGATGGCGGAATAAAGGCATCGTACGTATTCGATGTGCGCCCGTCCACGGCGCGCAATTTCGGGCAGCTCCGCTTCCTGGACGTCAATCACGAGTCGTTGCGGACAATGGAGCGTCCGGCGCGTGCCGTTTATGCGACGTTCGATCTCCCCGAGGCGGACGTCGCCGGGCTGGCGGCCGGAGACTATCTCATGCTTCCTGAGCTGGCGTCCGGCGTGGCCGGTGAATGGCATTGCGGCGTTCCGGCGGACGGGCGCCTCCGCGTAGTGTCGCGAGGCGAGACGCCTGTCACGTTCGCGAATTTCGCCGACGGCAATCTGCCGCCGATCCCTGAGCCTTCAGAACTGGAGCTTCGCCGTGGAGACGATGTGATCGCCCGCGGACGTTTCGGGAATCTGTGCTCCAGCCCCGCATTTGTCATCGAGGAGGTGCTGTGATGTTTCAGACGGATCCGTTTGCGCTGATAGCCCTTCTTGTGGGGCTTTCGCTTGTTGCGTTCGTAGCGATGATCGCCACAAGCTACCTGAAGATAGTCGTGGTGATAAGCCTTGTGCGCAACGCGCTTGGAATCCAGTCCATCCCGCCGAACATGGTGGTGAACGCGCTTGCGCTGATCCTGACGTTCTATATCATGGCGCCGGTTGTGGGGGAAAGCTGGGATCTCTTCAACAAGTACCGGGAGGAGAACAAACCGGAGAAGGAATACCGTACGGATCTCGCTCTCAAGGCTGCCGAGCCCTTGAGGCAGTGGCTCGTCCGGCAGACCAGCGACCGTGAACGCGCGTTTTTCGTGTCGACCGCGGAGCGCCTCTGGGCGAAGCCTGACGAGGAGAAGGCGAAGGTCGATCCTGAGAGTTTCCACATCCTCATCCCGAGCTTCTGCGTCAGCGAACTCACCAAGGCGTTCCAGATAGGTTTCCTTGTGTACCTACCGTTCATAGCGATAGACATAATCGTGTCGAACATACTGCTTGCGATGGGCATGATGATGGTGTCGCCCGTGACGATATCATTGCCGTTCAAGCTGCTGCTGTTCGTGATGGTGAACGGATGGACGCTTCTCATCCAGGGTCTGATAAGGGGGTACATCTGATGAATCAGGCCCAGCTTCTGGACTATGCGCAGACATGCCTGATACTCGTGCTCAGGCTCTCGCTCATACCGATCATCGTGGCTACGGTGATCGGCCTCATCGTGTCCCTGCTGCAGGCGCTCACGCAGATTCAGGAGCAGACGCTTGGCTTCGCGGTCAAGCTCATAGCTATTGCGGTCACGATAATGGCGGCGAGTTCGTGGATGGGCGGCGAGATGCTGCTCTACACGCAGGACATCTTCACCAAGTTCCCTCTGCTCGGAAGGTAGATGCACTACGTAGAGTTCCATCGCTGGATACTTGCCGCCGTCATCGCCATGGCGCGCATAGGCGGAGCCTTTGCGGTATGTCCGGCGCTGGCAGACTCCATGATCCCCGGCATTGCGCGCCGCGCCGCCGTGCTGGCGTTTTCGTTTCTCGTGATACCCGTCATACACGACACCATGCCGCCGGGCGAACCGAACCTCTGGATGTTTTCGCTTGTCGCTTTGAAGGAGGCGTTCATCGGCTTTCTGATCGGATTCTTCGCGGCGGTACCTTTCTGGATCGCGGAGAACGTCGGCAACTTCATCGACAACCAGCGCGGCGCGACGATGGGCGAGGTGTACTCGCCGCTGAGCGGAACGCAGGTTTCGACCTTCGGCATATTCTTCACGCAGATCGCATCGACGATGTTCTTTGTGAGCGGCGCCGTGCTCATCCTGCTCGGGGCGCTCTACAAGAGCTTTGAGATATGGCCGGTGTTTACGGTAGGGGTGGAGATGACGTCTGATGCCGCCACGAACATACTTTTCGCCGCAGATGACATGATGCGGAAGACGGTTGTGATATCCGCGCCGGTCATAATCGTGATGTTCCTCGCCACGCTCGGACTCGGTCTCGTTAACCGCACCGCTCCGCAGCTGAACGTGTTCTTCCTGTCGATGCCGATAAAGTCCGCGCTCGGAATCGCGCTTCTCGTCATATATCTTCCGTTCATCATGGACATGCTGATGTACACGAAGGAGACTGATATCCTCAATCCGGCGATGACGATCCTTAAGGAGGGCGGCTGATGGCGGACGAGGGCGGCGAGAAAACCGAGATGCCGACGCCGAAGAAGCTGCGGGACGCCCGCAACAAGGGTCAGGTGTGCACCTCCAAGGACATCATATCAACCGCGCTCCTGATTCTGGGCTTCTGTCTCTGCGCGGTGCTTGGTGTGATGCTTGTGGACGATTTCGCGGATCTGATGTCCTACGTCGCCGCCACGATAAACGAGCCGTCCCTTGCCGGGCCGCGTGAGGCGGGCAAGCTCGCCGCCGTGATGATATGCAAGCATTCCTTCATATTCGTCCTCTGCGCGGCGATTGTCGGAATCGCCGCAAACACGGTCCAGATAGGCTTCCTGTTCACGCTCGAGCCGCTCAAGCCGGACATGAACAAGCTCAATCCTGTCGAGGGGGCGAAGAAGATATTCGCCAAGAAGAACCTCTTCGAATTCCTGAAGAATGTGGTCAAGGTGGTGTTCCTGGGCTATCTGGTGTGGAAGATAATCTGGGCCGCCGTGCCGCAGCTGCTTACGATGTGCTACGGAACGATTGACGACATCTTCCCGTGCGTGTCGCTTATGCTCAAGCGTCTGGCGTGCTACACCGCATTCGGCTACATCGTGATCGCCGTCGTGGACCGTCTGTTCCAGGGGCGCGACTTCACGAAGCAGATGATGATGACGAAGGATGAGGTCAAGCGGGAATACAAGGAGATGGAGGGGTCGGCGGAGATAAAGCAGGCTCAGAGGCAGTTCCGCGACGAGATCCTGAACGGTCCCGAACCCGCCAAGGCCACAAAACAGGCCGATGTCGTCGTAACGAACCCCACGCACCTTGCGGTCGGCATAAGGTACAGGGCGGAAGAGGCTCCGCTGCCGAAGATTGTCGTCGCCGGAGCGGACCGCGTTGCGAAGATAATCCGCGAGACGGCGCTTGAGGAAGGGATTCCGATCATGGAGGACATTTCGCTTGCCCGCCGCCTGTATGCGCTCGGCAAGGTTGAGGACTACATCCCGCCCGAACTTGTCGAACCCGTCGCGGAAGTCCTAAAGTGGGTGAAACGTCTTGAGGAGGCCCGCCGCGAGGAGCGTGAATTGGATGAGATATCCGTGTGAACATCTCATTTGCCGCATTGAAGCAAACGGCGGCGACCTTTTGCGAAGAAATCGGCTCTTGCAGAAAATGGCTGGATTTTGTAAAATACGCGCTTTAAATTTCAGAACACATCAGGAGAAACAGAAATGGCAAAGAGATTCCCGCTCGACCATGTGCGCAATTTCGGCATCATGGCGCATATCGATGGTGGTAAGACGACCACTTCCGAGCGTATCCTCTACTATTCGGGCAAGAACTACAAGATCGGCGAAGTGCACGACGGCGCCGCTACGATGGACTTCATGGTCCAGGAGCAGGAGCGCGGCATCACGATTCAGTCCGCCGCTACGTGCGTTTCCTGGGGCGACTACCGCCTCTCGCTCATTGACACTCCCGGACACGTGGACTTCACGGCAGAAGTGGAGCGCTCGCTCCGCGTTCTCGATGGTGCTGTCGCTCTCTACTGCGCGGTGGGCGGCGTCCAGCCGCAGTCCGAGCAGGTGTGGCGTCAGTCCGAGAAGTACAAAGTGCCGAAGATTGCGTTCGTCAACAAGATGGACCGCGTCGGCGCCAACTTCTACAATGTGATGGAGCAGATGAAGAATCAGCTCGGCGCGAACCCCGTTCCGATGGTCATCCCGATCGGCGCCGCCGAAACGTTCGACGGTATCATCGACCTCATCAAGATGAAGGCCCTCTACTTCGACATGAAGAATCTCGGAAAGACTGTCATCGAGAAGGACATCCCCGCCGAGTACATGGAGAAGGCTCAGGAGTACCGTCAGAAGATGGTCGAATCTGCCGCCGAGCAGGATGACGCCCTCATGGAGAAGTTCTTCGCCGGAGAAGAACTCACAGTGGCTGAAATCAAGGCCGCCATCCGCAAGGGATGCATTGCCCGTACGATTACGCCTGCATTCTGCGGTTCCGCGTTCAAGGATAAGGGTGTTCAGCCGCTTCTCGACGCGGTTTGCGACTATCTTCCCTCCCCGCTCGACACGGGTGCGGCGGTCTCCGCCGACGATCCGTCCCAGAAGCGCGAGCCCAGCGACAGCGAACCTTTCTGCGGCCTTGCATTCAAGATCATGTCCGACAAGGCCATGGGCAAGATCACGTTCGTGCGCGTCTATTCAGGTACGCTCAAGCTTGGCGGCGAACTGCTCGACTCCACGATCAATCAGGAGCAGCGCATCTCCCGTCTCTTCCGCATGCACGCCAACAAGCAGGAGGCTCTCGAAGAGGCTCAGGCCGGCGACATCGTGGCTTGCGTCGGTCTCACGCAGACCCGCACGGGCGACACGCTCTGCGATCCCGAGCATCCGATCACGCTCGAGTCCATCGACTTCCCGGCTCCGGTTATCCCGGTCGCGGTTAAGCCGCAGTCCCGTCAGGACAACGAAAAACTCGGCACGGCTCTCCACGCTCTCGCGATGGAAGACCCGA
Organism: Kiritimatiellia bacterium; assembly: GCA_045595285.1. GTDB lineage: Bacteria > Verrucomicrobiota > Kiritimatiellia > RFP12 > UBA1067 > UBA1731. The sequence continues at coordinate 17,593 of JAZOAC010000038.1, forward strand.
CCTTCGTGGTCACCTACGATCAGGAGACGAGCGAGACGATCATCGCCGGTATGGGTGAGCTTTACCTCGAAGTTATCGTTGACCGTCTGAAACGCGAATTCAACGTCGCGTGCGACGTGGGCGCTCCGCAGGTTGCCTATCGCGAGACGATTACGGCTCCGGTCGAGAGCGAGTACAAGCACGTCAAGCAGTCCGGCGGTCGTGGTCAGTACGCTCACGTGTGCCTCAAACTCGAACCTCAGGAACCTGGCAAGGGCTTCGAGTTCGTCAACGAGGTCAAGGGCGGCGTGATTCCTACGGAATACATCCCGGCGGTCGAAAAGGGCGTCAAGAAGGCTCTCGAGTCCGGTCCGCTCGGCGGCTTCCCGGTTGTGGACGTCAAGGCCACGGTCTACTTTGGTTCCTACCATGAAGTCGACTCGAACGAATTCGCGTTCATCGAGTGCGCCCGCCAGTGCTTCAAGCAGGGCTTCCTCAAGGCGAAGCCGCAGCTCCTTGAGCCTATGATGGATGTTGAGGTTGCGGTTCCCGACCAGTACATGGGTGCCGCCAACGGCTCCATCAACCAGCGTCGCGGTCGCGTCGAGGGCATGGAGGATCGTGCAGGCGTCAAGCTCATCAAGGCTACGGTTCCGTTGGGCGAGATGTTCGGTTATTCGAACGCCATCCGTACGGTTACGCAGGGTCGCGGCACCTTCTCGATGATCTTCAAGCAGTACGAGGCTGTTCCGAAGTCCATCGCCGAAGAGGTGATTGCCAAGCGCATCAAGGAAGGCAAGGTCCGTACTTCTGCGGAATAACGCTTCATTTGAAAAGCCAAATACGAAAGGGCATCCGGTTTCGGATGCCCTTTTGCTTGGGATGTCATCGCTGGATTTTGATTGGCCCACGGGATTGCCACGGGACTTTTGCGGCGTATTTTCGCGTGGTTGCACAATGTTGTGGTGCAGAACTGAATAATTGGGATAGAATCCTGAAAAGAGTTTGATTAATGGCGCGTATACGCCAATTTTGAGATTTTTCTCCGTCTTCAGCAGAATTCATCTTGTCGGCGACAAGATTTCGTGTAGTCTTATTGTCACACAGCATCCATTCCGTTGCGATTTCGTCTGAATTGAATTCTCATCATGCTGCTTATCATCTGTCTCATGAGAATTAGTCCGAACCATATTCTCAATATGTGGACAGGGAAATGGGAAGTAGTAGCAGTGATGGGTGGGAATTAGGAGAAGTAATTACAGATAACGATACGGACTTACGCGCGAACTGATGGAGCGTGTCGGCAAGGATGAGGCGATGAAGTTCTTCGTTATTTCCACCGGTTATCGCAAGAGTATGGATGGAGAACCGTCGAAAGACACTACACATCCGTGCCGGGCGGGAGCCGAGGCGTTTGCCCGACTTTTTCTGGAAGATGTGAAATCACGCAATCTTGCCGTCGCTGAATTGTTCCGGTTTGATAAGTAGGAAACGATTGGCGTTAAGAGGTAGGCGGAATAGACCGGTTAAAAGAATTATTGAATACGGGAATTTTGGGCGCTTCGCCATTGCGATGGCGAAACGCCGGTCTTTTGGCGGAAGAATTTCCAGAACGCTTTGGCGGCGGAAAAGCCGCAGAAGTTGGCTATTGCCGCCATATCCAGTTTGGAGTCGGTCAGCAGACTTTTCGCTTTTTCAAGGCGTATGGTCTGAATTTCATTAAGAATCGAATGTCCTGTTGTCTGGCGAAAACGTATTTCGGCCATGCGGCGTGAGCATTTGAATACGGTCAGGGCATCAGCAGACGAAATTCCTTCGCAAGCGTGTCGGCGGATCAGTTCCATGGCTGCGGTCACTTCCGGATCATAACGCGCAGAAGTTCTGGTCGATGCCCGGCGGATGATGTCTGTCGGACCGAATGTGAGCCGGACGGGAGTGGAATTTGAATCTCCCCGTCTGATGATGTCGTCAAGAGTTCGGGCGGCAAGTTCGCCCGCAAGCAGAAAGTCCGGTTGGATGCTGGTCAATGTCGGTGCAGTGTGTTCACAGACGGGGGCGTAGTTGTCAACTCCGCATACTGATATATCCCGCGGAACATCGAAGCCGGACTGAGCGGCGGCGGTCAGTATTTCCGCCGCGACATTGTCGTTGGCGGCAAAGATGGCGCACGGTTTCGCAATGGATTCCACCCATTTTCTCAGCGACTTATGCCATGAGATGCTTTGCAATGAGCCTTGCCCGTTGAAAACGTTGCAGGTCTTGCCGTTCAGTTTGAGCGCTTCCTTGAATCCGCGTTCGCGGTCATCGCTCCAGAATCGTGGTTGCGGGTAGGGTACGTATGCGAAGTTCGGATGCCCGGTAACGAGCAGCTCCTTTGCGGCCAGTCGTCCGGTTGCGACTGAATCGTGGCTGATGCAAGAAACGTCCGGAGGAAGAGTGAGCGGATTCCGATCGAGATATACGGCGGGAATTTTAGTGAAAATGCCGGTGTCGATATCCTGATCGCCTCCACCGCATTCTATAATGGAGCCGACTGGATTCCAGAATTCGTAAAGCTCCCGAACGGATTTGGACGAAAGAAATTCATCTAAAATCTGGATGTGCCAGTTTGCTATGGCGGCATAACGGCGCACTCCCCGGATCTTGTCGGATGCGCTGTTTTTTGATGGAGATTGAAAATAAAGGACCGTTTCCATGTTGCTGATCTGTTAAAACGGCGGAAATTATAGCATATCTCCGTTTCGCAAAAGGAGATATTATTTTTGCGCAACAGATGGTGTGTGTTTTCAGAATGGTGTTATAATTTGCGTCACATAAAAGGTAAGATAACAACTATGAAAAGATTTGAAGGAAAAACAGTGCTGGTGACCGGCGGTAACCGCAACACCGGGCTTGATATCGTTGAGAAGTTTGCACGAGAAGGTGCGAAGGTGTTCATGTGCGGTTCGAGCGATAGCTCGACAGCGAAGGGCGCGGAAGTGCTCAAGGCCCGTGGTCTTGAAGGAATCGTGTCGCAGACATGCGACATTTCGGATGCCGCTCAGGTCGCAGCGCTTTTCGACACGATCGAACGCGAAGCAGGACGTCTTGATATTCTCGTCAACAATGCCGCGAATCAGGGGCTCGGCCACGGCGGACCGCTAGAGATGGATGCCGCCAAGTTTCACGAAGTCTTCAATGTGAATGTAATTGGCGGCTTTCAGGTTACTCAGATGGCGTGCAACCGCTTCTTCATGAAACAGGATTCCCGCGGCAGCGTTGTGTTCCTTTCATCTAACACCGCCCAACGCGCCATCCGCAAGCGCACCGCCTACTGCGCCTCGAAGGGAGCCATAAACTCGATGGTGCGGGCGCTCGCGCTCGATTTGGCGCCGCTCGGAATCCGGGTGAACTGCTGCGCTCCCGGCTATATCAATACGGAGCGTTGGGATGTCTTGGATCCGAAGATTGCGGCGCGTCGCCGCCTGAACTGTCCGCTCCGCAAAGAGGCGTTAGGATCTGATATCGCAAATGTAGTCGCTTTTCTCGCATCCGAAGACTCCGCTAATATGACCGGTGAGATTGTCACCTGCGATGCCGGGTGCAGCTGCCAGCACATGCCGGAAGATGTGGATTTTTAAAGCGAAGAGTAAAGAGAAAAGGGTAATGTGAGATGAGTAATGAGTGAAGAGAAGCGAGGGGGAATGAGTGATGAAATATAAATGGCTGTTGATTGCGATGCTGAGCTGTGCGTTCTTTTTCCATCAGGCGGACAGGGCGCTCTTCGGTCTTCTTACGATTCCGATTCAGAAGGATATCGGGCTCACTGACGTTCAGATCGGCTGGATCAATACTACTCTTTCCTGGACATTGGCCGCCATGACCGTTGTCGCCGGTTTTGTGGGAGACCGCTGCTCACGTAAGTGGCTGATAACGCTTTCGCTGATAGCGTGGTCGCTGATGACCGTGTGCATGGGCTTTATCGGCGGATTCTGGGGCGCGCTCTTCTTCCGTTCTATCGCCACCGGCGTCGGCGAGAGTTTTTATGCTCCCAGCGCCTACGCGCTCATTGCGGTTCACCACAAGAAAACCCGCTCTTTGGCGCTCTCGATCCATCAGGCTGCACTTTATGTGGGGCTTATGGTGTCCGGACTGGCGGTTGCCTGGCTGCTCGGTTTCATGGAATCTTGGCGCAGCGTATTCATCGCGTTTGGCGCGGTAGGGTGTCTTCTCGGCATCATGTTCATCTGGACGTTGAAAGACGGGGAGAGGGGAGAAAAGAGTGAAGAGAAAAGGGTAAATAGTGAAGGGGAAAGAGGGATTGGTTTGGGTGAATCCCTTCGGGCTTATTTCTGCAATCCTTCCGCGCTGTGCGCAACGGCAGGTTTTGTTGCGATAGTGTTCGTGAACAACGCTTATCTTTTCTGGGCGCCGAAATTTGCCGCCGAGAAGTTCGCTGTTGATGTTGGCGAAGCCGGGAAAGGCGTGATGCTTTGGCATCATCTCTTTGCGTTTGGCGCAATTCTTGTTGGTGGAATCCTGACGGACCGTTTTGTGGCGAAGATGCCGCGCTTCCGGCTTGGATTTCAGATTCTCGCACTTCTCTGCGGCGCACCCATGCTGCTTTGGATAGGTGTTTCGCAGTCTTTCGCGGCATTGCTTGTGGCCGCTTCGGCGTATGGCGTGTTTCGCGGATTTTTTGAGGTCAATACCCATGCGTCGCTTTTCGACGTTGTGCCGCCGCAGTTCAGATCGACAGCAGTCGGTCTCCTGAACATGATCGCATTCTTTTTCGGTGGCCTTTCTGGGGTGGCGATGGGAGCTTTGTCGCAGAAGTGGGGCGTTCGCGGTTTTGAAATCGGTTTTGGCATAATGGCGGCCTTCTATGCGGTCGCCGCCCTTCTGATGGCTTACAGTTTTTGCTTTACCTTTAAGAAGAACCGGGTGATGGAGGGGTGAGTTTAGAGTTGGGAGTTAAGAGGAGCAGAAATGAAAATTACTGAGATAAAGACATTTGTCATTGATTGCTATCGCACGAATTGGGTGTTCGTGAAGGTGATGACTGATGAGGGTATCCACGGAATTGGTGAGGGTACGCTCGAATACAAGGAAAACGCACTTGTCGGCTCCGTGAAAGATCTTGAACATGCGCTTATCGGAAAGGATCCGTCCGACACCGAATGGATATTCCACGAGAACTACCGCGACGCCTACTGGCGCGGCGGTCCGGTGCTCATGAGCGCACTTTCGGCGGTGGATATGGCGCTCTGGGACATAAAGGGCAAGGCGCTCAATCTTCCTGTGTGGAAGCTCCTCGGCGGCAAATGCCGCGAGTGTGTTCCCTGCTACGCCAACTGCTGGTTTGCCGGAGCGAAGGAGCCGGAAGAGTTCGCGGCAAAGGCGACGGCGGCGGTCGAGCTCGGCTTCAAGGGACTTAAATGGGATCCGTTCGGCAAGAACTACCGTCAGCTTCCGCCGGAGGATTTCAAGAAGGCGTTGCGGTGCGTGGAGAAGGTGAAGGCGGCAGTCGACGGCAAGGCCGAGATTCTCATAGAATGTCATGGACGCTTCGACTTGCCCACAGCGCTTCGCGTCTGCAATGCGCTGGAGGAGTTTGATCCCTACTGGGTGGAAGAGCCGATAATTCCCGATACGATGCGCGCTCTCGCCGATCTGCGCTCACGCGTACGTGTGCCGATCGCCTGCGGGGAGCGTCTGTTCACTACACAGCAGATCATGGATGCCGTCGAACTCCGAGCCTGCGACTACCTCCAGCCCGACTCGTCTCATGCCGGTGGACTTACCGGCATGAAGCAGATCGCCGCCATTTGCGACGCCCATCACATACCGTTCTGTGCGCATAATCCGTCCGGCCCCGTTGCCAACGCCGTTACGCTTGCGCTCGGCGTTTCCACGCCCGGCTACTGCATCCACGAGACCTTGTTCGATGATGTGCCGTGGCGCAAGGATGTGATCGACGAGGAAGTGAAGTTCAAGGATGGTTTCATGTATCCGTCTGACCGCCCGGGGCTTGGCATTGAGCTGAATGAAGAAGCTGCTGCCGCGCATCCAAAGGCTGACCATTGGCTGAGGCACTATGTCGGTACTCTCACCAATGTCCGCCCCGCCGATTCTGTCAGCTATTTCACGATGGGTGAAGCTTAATGAGAAAAAACAGGAGAAAATAGGCATGAAAAAAAAATGATAACTGTATCATTGGCGATTTGCGCCTTTTTTGGCGTAAGGGCTGAGGAGAACGAAACTGTAGAGCCAGAGGTGGTGCGATACAGTTACTATCCGTTGAATATGTTCACAAATAAAACCGGTGCGGCTTCTGCGAGTACCTGTAATGATCTTACCAGAGACGAGCCTTCTCCTTTAACGAATGGTGTATACTGGAGTGACGGGTTAGTTCCTCATAATGGAGCTACATATATTGCGGGTAAGATTAACAATGCTAATACGCTACTTTGGACGCCCATACAGTCGGTAGACACAACATACGATATGTTTGATGCGCTTGTTCTTGAGGACGGATGTACATTGTGCATAAGACACAACAATAAAAAGAAGGCGATATTCAACAATCTGCGGATTGCAGGAGAGGTGCCGATCTACGGTCCCAATGTGGATAATACTATACTTGGAGGGAAAGTGTTTGTTGAAAGTGGAGCGAGGATGAGTATACGTTCCTACAGTGATAATGTATTTATAGTCGAATCTGAAATATCCGGGAGTGGCGATGTTCTTTTTCAGACTCAAAGCGGAACAAGCGCCTCTACGTCCTATTATCACTGTTATGGGATGAATACGAATTTTTACGGGAAAGTTACCGTAAGTATGGGGTCTACTAAAGTGGATACTGGAACTCTGGAAGGAAATTTTTCAACATTGACAATCACCAATGCCGCAAATCTAGGAGGAAAACTTGCACCCCACCTTGTCAGTGAAATTGTTCCGTTTACCTACAATGCCTTGACGTTGCTAAAAAAGTCTAAACTCAAGATGAACGCTTCTAATGCAGTCCTTACGGCCGATTCCAATCGCGGTATCCTTATCAGTACTGGAGATGGGCGTATTGAAGTGCCGGAGTCTGCAGGTACGGTGACTGTCAACTGGCCGATTACAATTGTAAAGAATTGCCGTTTCTATAAGGAAGGACTTGGGCATTTGGTTCTCGGCAATCAGCTGTGGTTTTGTGACAAAAACGATGTCTTTCTTGAACACGAAGTTCTGGGAACCGGTTTGAGTTATTACATTGATATTAGGGAAGGCTCGATTTCTGCAACGCATTGCAATGCGTTGAATGGGGCGTATATTGCATTTTCAAACAATACAGAGATGGTGATGTGGGCGGATTCTTCTGATATTGACATAAAAAAGTATGGAATCAGAATCGATAAGAAATCGAATTTAACGGCAGCGAACGCCGCTTCAAAAGGTCTTCCGGCCTATCCGCTTGTGACTGACATGCCGATACGCCTTTGTGTGTCGGATGCAGATAATTTCAGGGGCGCTTCATACAAGATTCCGATCGTTACGGTAAGAACCAAGAATCTTGCCGCTGATTTTGTGGATAAGCTGATAGTAAGGTTGGATATAAAGGGCTATAGACTGGTCGACGTGACTAGCGAGGCAAATGGAACGTTGCCTTATGGCACAACTACCGACGAATATGGCGTTACTACATTCTATGCCAATATCATTCATAACGGGTTGGTGATTAGTGTGAGGTAGAGTTTATAGTGGGTGAGTGGAGGAGAGAGGTGAACAGCGGAATTTCCCTTGAGGGGAAGTTTTGCATGAAGGAAAATTCATTTGTTCACCTTTGCCTTAACCACTATCGATTAACTACTAACGACTTAAAAGAGAAAATGAAATGAACAAGACAACGTCAATCTTATGTATGGTTGCGGCAGTCACCGTTGTCGGCATTGCAGGCGAGGTTGATCTTCGCACGGCGCGTGTGACCGTCGTTGATCCTGCAAACCTGTCGCAGAAGATGGCGGCGGAAGAGCTTGAGAAGCACCTTGCGTTAATAGCGGGAAGCCGTGCGCCGGCTTCGAACGGATATGAGTTTGTAATCGGTCGAGTTGCGCCTGGACATGCTGCGGCAAAGGAATGGGAGTCGCATGCGGCGACAACAGACAAGGTTCTGTATTTCTGGGGTGATGATGCAGCGGTTGATGGACAGCGGCGCGGCTCGCTCATCGCCGTCTATGGATTTTTGGGGGAGGTGCTTGGCGTAAAGTGGGTGCGTCCCGGCGATGGCGGAATAGTGTACACGCGCAGCATGAAGGCGATCATACCCGATGGATGGACTCACCGGTTCATGCCTCCGCTTGAAAAAAGCGAAATCCGGTCAGGACGTCGCCCTGTGAAGGGCAAGGGACCTCATCCGCCACAGTGGTATAATGATGAAATTACACCGGTGGAGTTGCGCCCAGGATATGCTCAAAGGAGTGAGGAGTACCGTGATTTTCGCATTTGGCGGAGACGGATGCGCCTTGTTTCGCGCGCCAAATTTACGTATGGGCATGCCTTTACAAAATGGAATGAGCGTTTCCTGAAATCGCATCGCGAATATCTGGCGATGTGGGATGGTACGAAGCGCGGTCGGACGCGGAAAGAGCGCAGCGGATACATACATCTCTGCTATTCAAACCCAGAAACAATAAATCAGGTGATCCGGGATTGGCTTGACGCCGGCACTAACAAATACCTGAACGTCTGTGCAGCCGATTCAAAGTCCACCCATTGCCGCTGCGACGGATGCAGGGCACTGGATGCGGATGCTCCTGGCGAGGAATTCCTTGCCGACAAGAGCGACCGACAGGTGTGGTTCTGGAACAGGGTCGCAGAGAAGGCCAAGGCCATCCGTCCTGACGTGAAGCTCATCTCATATATCTACGCGAACTACCGTCAGCCGCCGCGCCGCTGGAGGATAGAGCATCCGGACAACCTGATTGCCGGAGTCGTCCCGTCTCTGTATGACGATTCCAATGCGCTTATACGCGGTTGGCAGGCGAAGGGGCTGAAGGAGTACTTTGTGCGCCCCAATTATCTTTGGTATAAGGGTTCGATGCCGCGGGGAATGGAACGCTATCTGTTTGAGGATTTCAAGGAGAATCTTAAACTCGGCATGATTGGAGTTGACGAGGATAATGCCACGCGTTCGTTCTCGATGGTTGTGATGTTTGAGTTCTATGCCCTGGCGTGTGTAATCGCCGATCCGACGTTGAGTTTCGAGCAGGTCGAAAGAGAGTATCTGTCGCAGTTCGGTGCGGCGGCGGAGGATATGAAGGAGTACTATGGGCGGGTTCGCGCACGAGGCGAAGCGTCGCGCATTGACAGGATGAAAAACAAGGAGGCCATCAAGGCGTTGGATGATTCCCAGCTTGCCAAATTGAGTTTTATGGGACACACAATGTCCGATCTGGATGGCGATCTGGCTGTAGTCGAACGGGCACTTTCCCGCATGGATCTTTCTGATGCAGAACGCCGTCGTGTAACCGAGGTGAAGTATGTCGTAGAACATGCCAAGCTGGCGCTGGACTTTTTCGACAAAGCCGCCGTCAAGGGCGGTGATTCTGAGTTTTTGGCAACAGCGGACCGCCTGATGGCCTTTCGTCTTGCTCGTGCAAAGGAAGGCGATATGCGTGAAGGTTGGCAATTGATCATGTCGGACAAGAAGTCTGAAGCTCCACTTTGGCGTCGCGTCAAGGCCATTCGTAAATAAAATTTAATACAAGAAAAGGGAAGAGTAAATGAAACAATCTGTGAGAATTGGCACTGCATGGTGCGGTGGCGCCTTGGTCGCAGCAATGGCGTTTTCCATGAATGTTTTTGCCGCCACCGTCCGTCCGAAAGCAACTGACGAGGCCTTGATCAATCCCGGTATGGGGCTTGTGCATTTCGCGTATTCGAGCCGTATTTGGGCGTATGATTTGGGCCTTGAGCCTGATGATACGCTGGATGAACTGGCGCCCGGCACAAGCGTCGTGTACATGCGCCTGCCCTGGTCCTACCTTGAACCGGAAGAGGGTGTTTACCGCTGGGATATTCTCGATCGTAAGGCGCGGGCGTGGATCGCCGCCGGCAAGAAGCTTGCTTTCCGCGTTGCGGTCATGGATCATACGCTCAATTCGATCCCCGATTGGGCGATGAAAGCCGGCATTAAGGGCAAGTGGCATCATTACAAGAACGATCCAAATCGGGCGAAGTGGTTTGAGCCTGAATGGGATGATCCTGTTCTGCTGACGAAGCACGAGGCATTTCTGAAAGCGTTCGCGAAGCGCTGGGACGGCAATCCCGACGTGGCATTTGTGGATGTCGGAAGTTTCGGCGCGTACGGCGAAGGGCATGGTCCGTACATCAAAAAGCTGTTTTATCAGGACAGAAACACGAACGAAGTGAACCGTCTGGCGAAACTTCATATAGACATGGCGCGCCGCTGTCTGCCGAATACGTATCTTGTCATTTCCGACGATGTGGGCGGATCGATGAACCAAGACCCGAACTGCGAGATTATGGCTTATGTGCGATCACTCGGTATCGGTTTGCGTGACGATTCCATCTTCTGCGCCAGGAAACCGCCGAGGTGGTGGGTGCATGAGGGCTGGGCGCGTCAGTTCGCTAAGACCATGCCGGTTGTAGTCGAGACGTGCCACCATGTCCGTCGCGACAAGGCGGGCGGCGGCGATGCGAAAGAGCAGTGCTGGTTCCCGGAAATGCTCCTTCAGAACCTTGAGGAGTATCAGGCCAGCTACTATACGGTGCACAGTTTCCCGCAGCATCTGATCGACACCGGGCATGGACCGATCCTCAAGCAGCTCGCTCTCAGGATCGGCTATCGCATGGAGCTGCGCGAGGTTACGTTCCCGGAGCGCGTTAAGGCCGGTGCGCCGGTGTCCATCTCCTCCACATGGGTGAACACAGGCGTTGCTCCGATGTATGCAGGTGCGTCTCTTGCGTGGAATCTTTTGAACGAAAAGGGTACGGTGGTGTGGAGTGTCGTGGATTCCAAGTTCAACTTCCGCTCGCTTGAGCCGATGCTTGAGGATGGCGAAAAGCCGCAAAAGGTGACGACGCGCGGATGGTTCGGCTTCAACACGCCTGTTCCTGACAATGGAAACGACGATGTTCTCAAATGGGCGCGTGCGCATCCGAAGTTTGATCCCGGCACCACGGTGGAGCTGCTCAAGCCCGGGAAGTACACATTGGCGGTTTCCGTCGGCCGCATCGACGGCAAGCCGGAGATTGCGCTTCCGCTCGACGGCGGAAAGGATCGCATGTATCCGATTGGAACAGTTGAAATCGTTCGCTGACGGCATTGAGGGGATCTGTTGGAATCATGTGTCTTGCACTGAACAATTGCCGTCGTGCGACAATCCTGAGATGTGCCGTGGCGCTTGGTGCGATAGGGTCGCTGATATTGACTGTACATGCGGTGGATGTGTCGATTGCCGATTGTGGCGCGAAGTCTGACGGATCGAAATGCACGGCGGCAATCGCCGCCGCCGTTGAGCGTTGCGTTGCATCTGGGGGCGGACGTGTCGTTGTGCCGCCAGGCACATGGTTCACCGGGCGGGCGCGGCTTTCCAGCAATGTCGAGTTGCACCTTGGTGAAGGCTCCGTGCTTGAGTTCTCGGACGATCCCGCCGACTACCTTCCGCCCGTTAGGACGTCATGGGAGGGCATTGAGTGCATAAACGTCTCGCCGCTTGTATCGGCTTTCGGCGCGACCAATGTCGCAATCTGCGGAAAGGGCGTGTTGAGGGCCCGCACGGCGGGGTGGGATCGTTGGCGCGTCAAGGGTCCGAAACAGTCCGCTTCGCAGATGCAGCTGATTGCGTGGGGCGCGAAGGATACGCCTGTTGAGGAGCGCGATCTTACCCGTCTTGACGAGGCGAACAAGCGTCCCCCATTCATCGGGTTCAACCGGTGTAGAGGCGTGCGGCTGGAGGGTTTCACGCTTCGCGAGTCTCCGTTCTGGTGCATTCACATGTTTCATTGCAGGGATGTCGTCCTGCGTCGTCTGAATGTCGCGGCGCACGGAAGCAACACCGACGGAGCGAACTTCGAGTCGACGAGGGGCGTTCTGGTCGAGGACTGCATCTTTGAACAGGGCGATGATGTCATCTGCTGCAAGTCGGGACGCGACCGTGACGGACGTCGTCGCGGCGTGCCGACGGAGGATGTCCTGGTGCGCCGGTGTGTAGCGAAGTCGGGGCACGGACTTTTTACGATGGGCTCGGAGCTTTCCGGTGGCATTCGCAACGTGACGATGGAGGATTGTTCGGTGAATGGTGAACTTGCCACTCTGTTCAACCTGAAGACGCGTCCGACCCGCGGCGGTTTCGTCGAGAATGTGTCGTTTCGCCGCATTCGCGCAGATGTCGTTTCGGTGGCGATGGTCAATGTGACGACAAGGAATCCGCGGTGGGCGCACCTTGAAAAGGGTCTGGAGAAGATTCTCACGAAGATTGACGGCATTACGGTTGAGGATGTCAGGGCCCGCAAGGCAAATCGCATCATCAATGTATGCGGCGACCCGGGCATGCCGATTTCGCGCTTCAAGGTCCGATCCGTTTCGGCCGAAACCGTGCTGTCGCCGGATGTGGTTGAGAATGTCGGTCTGGAGCGTGAGTAGCGTTCTGAATTTGCAGTTTTTTTGTATTTGCCTGCAAGAATCCCAATGACAACACTATGGCTTTCAATGGAACATCTGGGGTTGGACCTTTGGAAATGTGCAATTTTTAGACGATTAGTTTGCCTTTTGTTGTTTATCTGCTAAAAATAAAATTTTGTGAAGATTCGCTTGCATTCTTCAGATGGTTATGAGACAATTTGCGCAGTTCCCTTGGGATTGAGTTCCGCCGGCGGGCGGATATAAGTGGGGATCCGTCGTTGTCTGCGATGAGATTTTAGGGAGTCCGTCAG
>JAZOAC010000039.1:0-7809 GCA_045595285.1 Kiritimatiellia bacterium
ACATGAACATCTGGGGTTGATCCTTGGAAATGTGTAATTTTTAGACGATTAGTTTGTCTTTTGTTGGTTATCTGCTAGAAATAAAATTTTGTGAAGATTCACTTGCATTATTCAGATGAAATAATTGGGGTGGGATCCTGAAAAGAGTGGTAATTTCGCTTGTGATTCTGGTGGTTTTGTGAAATAGCGTTTTTTAGAGATACATAAGATTTCGTCCGAGCCGTAATCTTGCTAATCCTCTCAGAAACCGTAATCTTGAGAATCAGTCCAAACCATATTCTCATTGATTCACCGTCTCATCAGAAGCGAGAGAATTGTTCCGAACAGAATTCTCATCACCCATCACCCATCTCCCATCTCTCCCTCCGGCGGCGGATTGACCGGTTTGGGCGGCGAAAAGTCGCCGCGCCATTGATGCTGATTTCTGGCTCATGATTAGTTTCTCCTGTCGGCGCGGGCTTAATGCCTTCGACGGGAAACGCCCCGTCTCGCGCTGACGAAATCCGGGTACAAAAAGGCGCGTCGTTTCCGACGCGCCTAGGGCTTGGTTTTGTGGTTGTTCTTCATGGATTTCTCCTTGTGTGTTTTTTAGAAAACCCTACCTACACTCGCCGGACAGGGGATAGTGAAGAACGCGAAAAATGCTGTGGGATTTGGTATAATAGGTGCATGAAAAATATCTTGAGTATCTTGAGAGTTTACGTGGGATTGCTCCTTTCGTGTTCGTCAGCGTTTGCTGATGTTTCTTTCGATGTCGGCCGCTGGAAGGTCGAGTTCAAGGATGCAGAGTCGAGGTTGGTATTGTCTCATGCTGAGGGCTTTGCGAAGGTCGATGGAAGGCTTGGTTTTATGGGTCCTTCGTCCGTAACGGGTGCTGGGATAGGGAAGGACGGTGCTTCTTTTACCGGGTGGAGGGTGGTCTCTCCGCGTGACGGAGTTCAGCATCGCCTTGCGCTCGAGGCGGTGAATGGCAATGTGAACGGCTACGTTACGTTCCAGTCGGACGGTGAAGGAATCTCGATGCTTGTATATCATCGTACCGCATTTGCCTATGAAGGAACTCTTTCCTATGAAGCGACGGTAAGATACCGTGACGACGCCTATGCATGTTCTCTTACGGCCAAAAATGGAGACAGGGTGCTTTCGGTGAAGAGCGGGCCTGCAGTGTCGATAAATGATGATGCACTTTATTCACCTTCCTTCGATGAAGCTCTTCAGATTTCCGGCGGCGTGATCGGCAAGGGGTGCATCTCGGCGAAACTCGATATCGCCGATAGTGCGGCAAATGAGCTTTCTTTCAAGATAGTGAAAGGCTGGTATAAAAACCGTTGGGTTCCGTACTGGCGTCCGCTTGACCGCAAACGAGCTCCATGCGCTCCTACTGGATGGCTGAGCTGGAACACATATTTCGATACCGCCGGCTCGAAGGAGAATCTGGACGAGGCGCGTTTCGCCGCCCAGCATTTCAAGCCGTTCGGCATGGAGATATGGAACATCGAATCCTGGCAGGATAATTCGCCGAAGCTGCCGGTAAGGAACTTCCACAACATGAACCTTGAGACGTACAAGGTGCAGTTCCCGGAAGGGATGAAGTGGCTGGCGGATGAGATCAGGAAGCTTGGCTTCAAGCCTGGTCTTTGGATGGCGCCTTTTGGAACGGGCAACACGAATTTCTACAAGGCTCATACGGACTGGTTCCTTCATGACGCATCAGGGCGGCCGATATCCTGCTGGAACGGCCATTTTACGCTTGATCCTACAGTTCCGGCGGCACGGGAGCACCTGAAGCGCATCTTTGACACTGCTTCACATGAATGGGGATACGAGTTCTTCAAGATAGACGGGATGTCGGGCCGCGGACACGGATATTGCGCTCACCTTTATGAACGACCGGAAATACGCGCACGTTTCAGCGATCCGTCATGTCCGAACCCGTTTGAGCTTTGCGTAAAGGCGTTTCGTGAAGGTATTGGCGACGACCGCATCTTCCTTGCCTGTCAGGGGCACTTCACCGGAGCCGAGGCGGCATATGCCGATGCGAGCCGCACCGGCGCCGATATCGTTCATCCAAACGAGCCGGTGAAATGGAATAACATTCTTCTGCAGGCACGTTGCACGGTGAACCAGATATTCGCCCATTCAAATGTGTTCTGGTGCGATCCGGACTGCATGCTTGTAAGTCAGTCCGCACTCGAACGGGAGCAGGCGCAGGTTGAGGCAACGATAGTCGCATTGCCTGGGCAGCAGACATTCGCCGGTGACAAGCTCATGGAGCTTGCACCTGACAGGGTGAGGTTAATCCAGCAGTCGCTTCCGGTGTGTCCAACACAGCCGGCGAAACTCTATCCGCAGTTCGGATATCTGCCGGTCTGGGATCTGCACGTATCCCGTCCGTTCGGCGATTGGCATGTTGTTGCGTTGTTCAACTGGGGTGACGAGGTGAAGAATGTCGGATTCCGGTGGGATGAGATCGGCGAAAGCCCGGAACGGCGTTTTGTCGGCTGGGAGTTCTGGAGCGGACGCTTCTTAGGAGCGCTTTCCGGATCCGTGGAACTTTCTGTGCCGCCGCGCGGTGTGCGGCTTGTCGCCCTGCAGCCCGACCTTGGACATCCCCAGTTCCTGTCCTCAGACCGGCATATTACCCAGGGTGCGATCGGGCTGAAGGATCAGCGGTGGCAGGATGGAAAGTTGACCGTAAAGGCGGAACTGATCGGCGGTTTCAAGCAGACGCTTCGCTTTGCCGTACCTGAAGGGTATGTATTCAAGTCTGTTGCGGTTGATGGAGTGAAAGCCTCAGCGGCTGTTGAGCTGGAGGGTCGCATTGTTGCAGTGACAGTTGAGTCTGCAGATACTGCACCCAAGACGATAGAACTTATTTTCGCCAATTGAAGAAACTTTTTTAGGGCTCTCCAAGAAGAGCATTTGCGTTCGAGATTGTCCACAAAGAAGTTGATATGTGATCGTTATTCTACGATTTCGGTTGAAAAAAAAAATCAATTTGGTATATTTCGCCTGTTTCTTGATGTAGTAACAAAACAGAGGAGTATGCTGAGATGACAATAAGTTCCATAAAAGCAGTAGGTCGCTCTTTTGCGGTTTGTGCAATGAAGCGTTCTGGAGGTTTCGCTTCCGCATTTCTTGCGGTGACGATTGCTGGACTTGTCGTTCCTGATTCGGCCATGGCAAAGGAATTGCATGTGTATTCTGAAACTGTGAATGGCATGACCGGCAACCAGCAGCTGACCAATGCTTTTATTCAGGCTCAATCCGGTGACACAATCACTATTCATAAAGGTACGTACAATCTTGCTACGGAAGAGCTTGTTTTCCGGAATGAAACTGATGAGAATGGAACTTTGCATGCGACGGATGGAATATGCCTATATTCAGAGGTTGATAATTTGACAGTGCAAGGCGACCCCCTATCATCGCGCGATGAAATTATTCTGAGCGGGCAAGGAGATAAAACAGCAGGTGATGGCAAACATGCAATTATGAAATTGAAGGGGCGTAATTGCATTGTCAGAAATTTGACATTCAGAAAGGGATTCGCTAATTATGATTATAAGGTGTATAAAGCTGGTGTTCATATTAATAATGGCGATCAATGGGATACGCGACGTGGTGGTGGCTTGTACCAACGTAACTCGTCGGTGTGTTCGAATTGTGTATTTGAGTCATGTTATGCTGGACAAGGCGCCGCTATTTGTGGAGGTGTTATTAGGGATTGTGATATTCTTAGCTGTAATGCAGTCGCCAATAATGCTGGCTGTTCCGTGTTCAATGTGGTAAGTATTTATGATTCTATGTTTGACAATAATGGACGCGGTGCAATTTTTGAATGTTCAACGGTTATATCCAACTGCACATTCAAGAATAATCGGCATGTTAAGGGTAGTTATGCTATATCTGGGTTGCTTTGGAAAATTAAAGCGGCTATCATCGACTGTGATTTTATTGACAATGAGTCACTTTGCATTAACCTTGAAAGGAATGGTTTTATTCCTGCCGAAATTCGAGATTGCACCTTTACGAATAATGTTGACAGTGCTGTTTATCCTGGTAGAGCTGCTATTGCTGGTACATATGCTTGTACTGCTCCGATTGTCAACTGTACATTTTCCGGCTCTGGACAGTTACTTTACAATTGTCAGATGATTTCAAATTGCACATTTGCTTGCGGAAAGAGCGGAGGAACTGTCTCTAATTGTGCTGTAATTGTTGATTCTCGGTTTTTCGGTGATGGGAAAACTCTGACCGGATCTGCAGATGTTCCAGTTGCTGTTGTAGACAATTGTTCGCTGATTCGCTGTTCTTTCTCCGATTATTCGGTTCGTTGGGGATTTCTTTTCAGAAATGTTCCGTTTATGAGGAATTGTCTTGTAACAGGTGGCGCGTATTGGGGTGGAGGATCGGGATTCCTTTTTAGGTATTCGAATGGCAAGGATGCTATCATTGAAAACTGCACAATTGCCGATGCAGGACCTATTAACGCGATGTATTATAATGACAGTGGTGCAGGAACAATAATCTTTCGCAATACGCTTTTTCATAACAATAAGGTAGGGGGGCAATCACGGGGGAAATTTGATTTCTACGCGGATACTTCGCTTGCAACACCAGAGGTTTTAACGGCAGGACTTAAGATGGAGAATACAATTTTCCGTGCAGGAAACAATTCTGCGAAATCAGATATCCTTGCAGTGGGATGTGAAAACTTGCTAGGTAAATCATATAATCCCATGTTCCTGAAGGATAAGTATGTCAACACGATTCATGAGCATCCTTATGCGCTTCATCGCAGTAGCCCATGCATCGACAAAGGTAGTAATGATGGATGGATGGCCAATGACATCGATCTTGCCGGAAACAAGCGCCTCAATGGTATTGTAGATATCGGATGCTACGAAAATTGGTATGTGGCACCTGGATTGAAGGTAATATTTAGATGAACTGTGCAATTTTGCTGGCGGCGGCCTTAGCAGGCGCAATTCCGTCTTCAAATACGTTCCATTCGGTCGTCGAGACTTCACGTGGATGGGCATTGCGGGCGGGAGATGGCCGTTTGTGGCGGGCGCGCGGCATTGAGAAGGCCAATGGTTACGGGCCTAACTGTGGCGCGCTGGGCCGTCCATATGCCGATTCCATCAAGAAAGAGGGTCTTTCTCGCGCCAAGTGGTGCGCTCGCACATCTTCGCGTCTGAAAGAGTGGGGTTTTAATCTTCTTGGCACGGCGTGCGATTCGCAGATCAACTCCGATGGCGGATTCGCGGAGATGGAGATGATCGCGCTTTCGTCCTGGATGCGCGATAAGGGAGACGATTACTTGTTGAAGGTCAATCCCAACTCTCCTTGCACTCCAATGGCGAACGTCTTCCACCCGGAATTTGCAGATGTATGCGAAAAGGCTGCGAAGGCGTGCTGTTCTAAATGGCGGGGCAAGACCGGTTTCCTTGGCTATTACCTCGACAACGAACTTAACTGGTGGGGCTGCGGTAACTGGTGGGAGTGCGGCCTTCTTGATGCTGTTCTTGACAGATTGCCGAAGGATCATACGGCACGTATCGCCGCCGAACGCATTGCAGTGCGCGAGCCAAACCGAGCCAAGGCGCGCAGGCTATTCACCGAAGAGGTCGCAAGACGATATTTTTCGACGATAGCCGCAGCGATCCGGCGCTACGATCCCGACCATCTCATTCTCGGATGCCGCTTTGCCGGTGTGGCCGGCGCTCCTGATGTCGTTTGGCGAATATGCGGCGAATACTGCGATGTTGTTACCCTCAACTGCTATCCAACGGCGGATGTAAAGGAAAAGCGGCTGACTCTTGGCGTAGCCGGGCCGATACTTCCCAAAGGCATAAAAAAGACGCAGAAATGGACGCCTGTTCCTCTTGAGACGGTGCTCCGCATTCGCCATGAAGTGTCGCGCAAGCCGCTATTCATCAGCGAATGGAGTTTCCGCGGCGGCGATGTGGGGCGTCCCCGCAGCGAGTCGAATGGACAGCAATTGCCGACCCAAAAGGAACGCGCCGAGGCCGTGCGACTTTTCCTTGAAGAGATGGAGCGACTTGACTTTGTTGTGGGCCATGCGTTCTACATGTGGACCGATGAGGTGTTTGCGTCCAATAGAGGCCCTGAAACGCTGAACTGGGGGTTGGTGTCGCTTGAAGATAATCCTCATCATGAGGTTGCGGCGGCATTCCGTTCTGTAAGGTCGAGATTTGGATTCCATCGCATAGCCGAAACGGAGAATGGATGGAGCCTGTTTGATCCTGCGGATCGGCCTTGGCGGATACAGGCGATTGAAAAGGCGAATATGAATGGCCCCAGATGTGAAGCATTGGGGAATGTCTATTCATACCGTGAGAATCTCAAGAAGAAGGGCATTGCGCGGGAGGCGTGGGTTGACCGCACAGCCGACCGCCTGAAAAGCTGGGGCTTCAACCTCCTTGGCACAAGCTGCGACGGGTGGCTGCGCAGGCATGGATTTGCCCATACGGAAATGCTGGCGTTCGGTTCCCGGCTTACGAAACCGAATGGCGATCCTACTCTCTACATCCGTCCGTGGCGTGGCCGCTGCTGCGAACAGCTGCCGAACGTTTTTCATCCGCGCTTTGCCGAAGTATGTGATGAAGTAGCTCGTTCTGCTGCTTTGCGTCTTCGCAACGATCCTACGTTCCTCGGCTATTATTTAGACAATGAGCTTAATTGGTGGGGCAATGGAGACTGGTACCGGTGCGGGCTTCTTGATGCGGTAGTGGATAGTCTGCCTGCGGGGCATTCTGCATTGATTGAAGCGGAGAAGGTTGTTGCGGCTCATGGCTTTAATACAGTGCGCGACTACCGCAGTTCGCCGGAGGCGGTGCGGGATCCGGCGCGTAGAGCCTATACCAGGCTTTTGGCCGAAATGTATTTCCGCATCGCGACGGAGGCTATCCGCAGGTATGATCCGAACCATCTCATTCTCGGCTGCCGTTTCGCAGGAGCACAGGGCGCGCCGGATGAGGTCTGGAATGTCGCAGGACGCTACTGTGACGTGGTTTCCTTCAATTGCTATCCAAAGGCGGACTTGAAGCGCAGACTTCTTACTGTGAACATGCACGAACGCAAGATTGGGACAAAGAAAGGTCGATTCGTCCCTAGAAATGTTGAGGATGTCTTTGCTAGGATTGCTCGTACAGCAGGAAAGCCTGTGTTCATTACGGAGTGGAGCTTCATCGGGCAGGATGTTGGACTCCCATGTAAAAAAGGGTGCGGACACCGTTTGCCGACCCAACGCGACCGTGCCGATGCGATATCCCTGTTTCTTGATGTTGTGAATTCGCGTCCTTATATGATAGGGAGCGCATTCTTTATGTGGACGGACGATCCTGCGCAGGGCGTGAGTTTTGCCGATCCGGAAGACTGCAACTATGGACTTGTAAATGCAGAAGACGAACCGTACAAGCTTGTGACAGATGCCTTTCGCAAGGCAAACAGAAGGAAATGATGAAATGAATAGACGCTCTTTTATTGGATCGGCGATGGCGCTTGCCGGGATGTTTGGCGCAAAGGGTGCAGGAACAGCGGTACGGCGGAGCGCACCTTGTGCCAGATTTGGCGTTTTGAGTGATGTGCATATCACCACCGATCCGAAATCGTGCGATATCTTTGAGCATGCCTTGCGTACGTTCGACAGCCGCAAGTGTGATGGAGTGCTTCTTTGCGGAGACATCGCCGATTATGGACTTACTGACGAATTGAAGGCGGCCGGCGACACATGGTTTAAGGTTTTTCCCGACGGCAAGCGCTCCGACGGTGAACCGATCG
>JAZOAC010000040.1:0-10188 GCA_045595285.1 Kiritimatiellia bacterium
CCGTGAAGCCGCGAAGACGCGCGACATTACCGGCGGTCTTCCGCGAGTCGCAGAGCTGTTCGAGGCCCGTCAGCCCAAGGATGCCGCCGAAATCTCCAAGATTGAAGGTATCGTCGAGTTTGGCGAGAACACCCGCGGCAAGCGCAAGCTTTACGTCAAGGACGAAATCACCGGTCAGGTCGAAGAGCATCTCATCCCGATGGGTAAGCAGATCGTCGTGTTCAAGGGCGACCGCGTCAAGAAGGGGCAGCAGCTCACGGAAGGTCCGATCATCCCGCAGGAGATTCTCGACGTTTCCGGTCCTCAGGAGCTCCAGAAGTACCTCGTGGACGAAGTCCAGCAGGTTTACCGTCTGCAGGGCGTGGAGATCAACGACAAGCACATCGAAATCATCGTGCGCCAGATGCTCCGCAAGGTCCGCATCACGAACCCCGGCGATACGGACTTCCTCTGGGGCGATCAGGTTACGCGCCAGACGTTCTTGCGCGTGAACGACCAGATGATGATGGAAGGCCGCCGTCCGGCGTCGGCTCAGCCCGCGCTCCTCGGTATCACGAAGGCCGCCCTCGAGACGGATTCGTTCATCTCCGCCGCATCCTTCCAGGATACGACGCGAGTCCTGACCGAAGCCTCCACGATGGGCCGTGTGGACGAGCTCCGCGGCTTCAAGGAGAACGTCATTCTCGGTCACCTCATCCCTGGCGGCACCGGCTTCCCGCTGCATCGCTACCTCAAGCTGCGTCCGCAGTGCGAGCCCATCTCGGACGAGGAGATGGAAGAGCTCCGCAGGGAGGCGAAGGCCAAGCTCGACGCTCTCTTCGGAACCGTTCCGCCGCCGAACGAGGAGGAAGACGAGGATGATGGAGAGGCGTTCCAGCTCGCAACCCCGGAGGCGCTTGCCGCCGAAGAGGCCGCAGAGCTTGCCGCCGAGGCCGAAGAAGCCGAGATGTAAGGTTGGTGGAGGTCAGCAATGGCCTTCGGAATCCCGGAATCCATCATTGATGAGATAAAGACCCGCACAGATCTCTCCGATCTGATAGCGGGCTACGGGATACAGGTTAAACGGGTAGGTGGGTCTTACAAGGCCTGCTGCCCGTTTCATCATGAAAAGACCCCGAGTTTCCACATTCAGCCCGCAAAGGGGTTTTACCATTGCTTTGGATGTGGTGAATCCGGCGACGTCATCAAGTTCGTGATGAAGTATGAAGGTTTGAGCTTCATGGAGGCGGCGCAGAAACTGGCCTCCGCCTGCGGACTTGAGTTTGAGGCGAAGGAAGATCCGGAAGCCGCAGTCAGGAAACGTCTCTTCGTCCTTCATGCGGAGCTCGCCGCATTCTACCGTCGGTGTCTCAAGGATGCGAAGGAGGCTGCGCTCGCTCGCGGATATCTTTCGTCCCGGGATCTTTCGGATGAGGTCGCAGAGAAGTTTCAGCTAGGCTATGCGCCGCAGAGCGCAGATGCGATGCTCACCTGGGCGAAGAAGCATGGTTTCACGGCGGATGAGCTTGAGGCCGCAGGTGTGCTGAAGCCGCCGCTGTATCGGGACGGAAGCTGGTATTCTCCTTTTGCCGGAAGGCTGATGTTCTCGATCCGCGACCGGCAGGGACGCGTGATCGCCTTTTCCGGCAGAACGCTTGAGACGGACAAGGCCAAGATGCGCGGAGGGAAGTATGTGAATTCCCCTGCCACGCCAATCTTCAAGAAATCGAATGTGCTTTACGCCTTTGACCTTGCCGCCGGAAAGATTGCGAACGCAAAGCCCGTGCGGGAGGCGATTGTCTGCGAAGGGCAGATTGACGTCGTGCGGTGTCACGCATGCGGGTTCGATACGGCTGTCGCGTCGCAGGGAACTGCCTTTACCGATGAGCACGTGCAGATATTGAAGAAGGTCGCCGATGCCGCCGTTTTGGTCTTTGATGGAGATGCCGCCGGACAGAAGGCGACCGTCTCCACCGCAGGCGAGATGCTGTCGGTCGGCATGACTGTGCGTGTCGCGCAGCTTCCCGCCGGTGAGGATCCGGATTCGATGCTCCGTTCCAAGGGTGTCGATGCGTTCAAGGCCTGCCTGGACAATGCAGTGTCGATAGTTGCGTTTCAGGTGAGTGTGGCCCGTGCAAAGGAATCGAATCCCGATTCGTACGATGCAATTGCGCGTACCGGGCGCGCCGTTTTGGAGCTTGTCAGGAAGTGCCCCGGCGCCGTCATGCGTGCCGGACTCATGCAGGAGGCGGCGACCCTGCTGAACATACCTGTCTCGGCTCTTGAGGAGGATCTCGCGAGGCTGAGCGAGGAGAGGCCGAAATTTGTATCGGCGGCAAAGAAGGAATGGACCAGACCAAAGCCGGCCGAGACGATGCATCCAGTGTCCGAAATGCAGAGAGCAGGAGCGTCTGCCGCATCTGAGCAGGAGCGCATTCCGCCAATCGTGGATGAGTGCCGGGAGTCGGTTCCATCGGAGGATGCCGCTGCGCCGGAGAACAATCCGCCGCCGGATTCAGAGATGGTACTGATGGAGTTTCTGTACGGACTGGGGGGTAACGCCCAGATCGCCGATATGCTTGAGAGCTATGCACCGGACGCCCTTTTCGCGCATTACATCACCGGCACATTCGTGCGGGCATATGTCCGGGAGACTCGCGGCGAGGTTGACTCCATCCTAAATCTCAGGAACGAAATCCCTGAGGCGGAGTTCGGGGTGTTGGAGGAGATATACCTGTCGCAGAACCGCGCAGCTTTCTCCGAACTTGAGCCGGCCGAGAACCTGAGAAAGACCCTTGGGCGACTTTGGTTTGATGCGGTCTGCCGCCGTCTCAGATCGCTGCCGACGGAAGGGGATGCCGAACTGATGCGCCGCCGTAGCAGACTTTCGATGCTTTCGCGGAAGTTCAAGACAAAGCCGTGGCGGGTTGCATGCCAGGAAATGCGCGTCGATGTCCTTGCTGATTGATATAGGTATCGGATGTTTGAATCCTTCCCCTATTGGTCGCTGTGCGCGGAGGGGCTGATGTGCTATAATCGGAGACATGAATAAAGTGAAGCAGATGGCGGCCGTTTCGGAGAGGGAGTTCCGCGAAACGCTTGATGCACTTGGGCTCAACCCCGAATGCGGCGAATGGGACTCCATCCGCCACTTCAACCTTGTGATGGAGCTGGAGGCGCGTTGGGGCGCAAGAATCCCGATGGAGGATGTCGAGAATCTCAAGACGTTTCGGGATTTCTATTTCCGCATTCCTTGCCGTCCTGCGAAGGTGCTTGCGGTCGATGCGGACAATACGCTGTGGAAGGGAATCGTCAGTGAGGACGGAACGGATGCGGTTGTTCCGTACGTGGGCTTTCAGCAGGGATTGAAATCGCTCCGCTCGAAGGGCGTGATGCTTGCATTGTTGAGCAAAAACGATCCTCCGTGCGGCGGCAAGTCGCCGGTCGAAAAGGCGTTCATCCGTTCGGATATGCCGCTGGACCTTTCAGACTTCGCATTCGTCGGAGTAAACTGGGATCCGAAGGCCGGGAACCTTCTTGCGGCGGCGAAATCGCTCAATGTCGGCGTTGACAGCTTCGTATTTGTGGACGACAACCCCCATGAGCGAGGGCAGATGAAGGCGCATCTTCCGTCCGTCATGACGATTGATGATATTGATCCGTGGATTGCATCCGGGATGGATGGTCTGGCCGAAAGTCTCGGCTCCACATATTTCTCCGATGCCGGCAGAACTCAGGAGGACATTCTGCGCGCGCGGAGGCCTGCCGTCATTCTGCCGCCGCAGGGAATGGAAACCTCGTTCTCGAAGGCGGAATACCTCAAGACGCTTGAGATCAAGGTGATGCCGTCGTTGGCGACGGATGCGGATGTTCCTCGCCTTGCACAGATGGCCGGCAAGACGAACCAGTTCAACGCCACGACGATACGGCGTTCGGAGGACGGGTTCCGTCGGCTTCTGGCTGACGCCGGCAAGCGCGTGTATGTATTTCGGCTGAGCGACAGATTCGGAGCGATGGGGATCGTGTGCTTTGTCGTTGCGGATGTGGAGTCTCGCCGCATCACGGACTTTGCGATGAGCTGCAGGGCGATGGGTCGGACGCTGGAGTTCTTCGCGTACAACCACGTATGCCGTGAACTGGGTGGCGACCAGTCTCTGGAAATCGATTTTTCGCCAACCGAAAGGAACGCTCCGTTCGCGGCGTTCCTCAAGCGTCTCGCCGACGGCGAACGGACCACATTCTGCGAGCGAGTGTAACTGTACACGGCGACGCCGAAGCCTAAAGGAGAACGAAGCCATGAAAGCTGTAGTTGTTTTGTCTGGAGGACAGGATTCCGCAACGTGTCTTGCACTTGCTGCAAGGAAGCACGGTGCGAAGGAGGTGGGGGCTATAACGTTCGAATACGGACAGCGCCATTCGCTTGAGACGAAGTTTGCGAAGCGCCTTGCGAAGCGATTCGGAATAGCTGTGCACAAGGTGGTCAAGCTGGACTTTTATCGCCATCTCACGACAAATGCGCTCATGTCGAAGGATGCTCCGATCGAAAAGAGGAAGGGAGCGAGTTGTCCGACTACGGTTGTCGAGGGGCGCAATGCGTTCTTTCTGCTTGCTGCGGCGGTCTGGGCGAAGGAGATTGGTGCGACAGAGGTGTATACCGGTGTGTCTGAGGCGGACTATTCCGGATATCCTGACTGCCGTGTGGCGTTTGTCAGGTCTCAGCAGAAGACCATTCGTTTGGCGCTTGAATGGCCGATCAGGATAGTGACGCCGTTTATGCGCATGTCCAAGGCGGACGAATGGGCGTTGGCTGAAAGACTCGGAATACTGGACGTCATCGAGAACGAGACGCTCACCTGCTATAACGGCATACCGGGGACAGGGTGTATGAAATGTCCGGCCTGCCGGCTTCGCAACCGAGGCTATGCGGAATTCAGGTCTCGCAGAAAAAAACTATCTTTACCTGCCGCTGCCGTGCTATAATAGGCGGCATGAAAAAAGCACTTGTGCCACTTGCCGACGGTTTTGAGGACATAGAAGCCGTAGCGGTTGTTGACATACTCCGCCGGGGAGGCGTGGAGGTTGTCACCGCCGCGCTCGCGACGGAGCCTTCGGCGGTCTCTGCCCATGGAATCAGGATGGGCACCGATGCCCTTCTCGAGGAGGTGCTCGACGCCCATTGGGACGCAATCATCCTTCCCGGCGGCGGACAGGGGACCGCCAACCTCATGGCATGTGAACCGCTTGCCGCGCGTCTGCGCCGACAGAAGGAGTCAGGTGGGTTTGTGTGCGCAATCTGCGCCGCACCCACAGTCCTTTCGGCGACCGGCGTTCTTGATGGCGAGGACGTGACATGCTATCCGGCATGTGCCGGCGACATGGGGTGTCCAGTCGTGGATGCTCCGGCCGTGGCGGACGGGCAGATCATTACAGGGCAAGGGCCTGGCGCTGCGATGACGTTTGGCTTTGCCGTACTGATGCATCTTGCCGGCGAAGAAGCGGCCCGTAAGGTTGCGGAAGGGATGGTTGCCGTGATATGAGACAGATCGTTGTTTTGGTGTTGGCCGTCATTGGTGCGTTTGCGATTGCAGGCGGCGCGTTCTATTTGTGGAACAATAGACCCGGCCGTCCGGCGGTATCGGTCAATGGCCGCATACTGACTGACCGAGAACTAACCTGGCGCGCACAGACTCTCATAGACGATGCCAGGCGCATGGAGAAACTCCTTATCCCGGAAAGGGAAATGCCCGAGGCCATGCGCCATTACAGGAGGACCGCCGCCAAGATGTGGATCGTGAAGGAGGTGCTTCTTGCCGCTGCGGTGGAGTCTGACGTGAAAGTCAGCGCCGAGGACGAGAAGCAGTCGCTTGCCAAGGTGGAGCGCCAGCTGAAGTCCCGACATCTCACGCCTGAGCAGTTCTTCAAGGAGGGACCGATTCCGGAGGCGACCAAGCGTTCCGACTTTAAGGAGGCAGTCCTTATCGGAAAGTACACCAAGCGCGAGATCGAGGACGGGATTTCCGTCGGGACCAAGGAGATAGACGACCGAGTAAGTGAGTTGCGCGAACTCAACGCAAAAATCATGAAGTCCGGCGGCAAGCCCAAGTTCAAGGCCAATCGCAAAACGGCGATTGAGATGCTGCGTCAGGAAAAGTACAATATCGCGTTCAGGGATCTGTTCCGCAGAAAGTTCGGGAAGATGACGGTGATGTGCCCTGCATTTCCGGATTTGGAGTCAGTCGACGGAGTTTCTCCGCCTCGGTGAGAGCTGCAGTGTGTGTCGCGCATGTATAACAGTATGGCACGGAAAAGCATAGCAGTTATTTTTCTTGCGTCGGTGATGCTGTCACTCGCCGCATATTCTGCCGCCCAGCCGTTCGAACGGTACCAGACGGTTATCGACCGTAAGCCGTTCGGTCCCGAACCGGTCAATTTCAACCCCGAGGCGGCTCCGGGGTCGGCCGGATCCGCAGCGGCGGCGGGGGAGATGACCGAGGAGCAGCGCACGGCCGAGGAGCAGCAGATTGCGGCGAGCGTGCGCGTCTCGATGATAAACGTGACCCCTGCGGGAGCGGTGGCGGTGGGCTTCACGGACAATTCCGCAAATCCGGCAGAGAACTACTATCTTGTCGTGGGCCGCAGTCAGAACGGCTGGACAGTTAAAAGCGCCGATCCCGTCACGGAGTCCGTTACGTTGGAGAAAGGCGGTATCGACGTGACGGTGAAACTTGGAGAGACCGTTGGCGGCAATCCCAAAGGCGGAGTCAAGGGGAATAGGGCAGGGCGTCCGATGACCTTGCGCTCAAGAGGCGGAATCCCGGCCTATTCGCCGCAGACGGCTGATGAGGCTCCTGGCGGTGCCGGGCTCGGAGGACTGGCTCGTTTGCGTCGGCATCGCGCCGAAATGCGGGCAAAAGCGCAGGAGGCGGCCGCGAAAAAGGCCGAGGCGGATGCGGTCGCAGCCGCCGAGCGCGAGGAACGTGCCGCACGAGAGGCCGAAGAGAAGCGTCTGCGCGCCGAACGCGAGGCGCGCGAGGCGGAAGAGCGCGCCCAGCAGCGTGAAGCTCTGCGCCAGATACAGGAGCAGTTGAAGAGAGAACGCGAGGAACGTGAGGCCGCTGCGCGACAGTCGGCGGAAGGTCAGGAGGATCAGGGTGAAGCAAACAACGCTGAGTGATTTCAGGAAGTCTCTGATTGAGACTGGAACGTACGAGTCCGCGCCGGACTCGATGGCGCCGGTTCCGCGCGCGCAGGGGCGCTGGACCACGGTTAGTTTCACGTGGAGCGTATTCTTCGTCTTCCCGTATTGTGCGGTACGGGAGTTTTTCAGGTCGCTGACGACGGAGCTGTGGGCCAAGTGCTGCTTCAAGACCGTGCAGAAGGCGGAGAAGTTCGGCATAAAGGTTACGGCTGACGGATGGGAGAACCGAAACGGATACAAGGGACCGGTCGTGTATCTCTGCAACCACATGTCAACCCTTGAGACGATCATGCTTCCGCCCGTCCTTCTTACGTATGGTCCGTTCAATGTGTTCGTGAAGGCTTCGCTTTCGCGACTTCCCGCGCTCAAACGCGCCGCCGCCCACATGGGGCTGATACCGTTGGGGCGCAAGTCGCCAAGAGAGGATTTGATGCAGGTGTTCAACGAAGGTGTTGCCCGCATTCGCGAGGGCAGGTCTGTCCTGATATTCCCGCAGGGATCGCGCGAGAAGGTGTTTTCGCGCCGGCTGTATTCGTCAATCGGCGCAAAGCTTGCCGAGAAGGCGGGCGTCCCGGTCGTTCCGATAGCCGTCAAAACCGACTGTGAGCCAACTCGCCCGGACGGCAAGGGTTGGCTGAAGGACTTCGGCACCGTCGATCCGTCCAAGGATATCCGTCTGCGTTGCGGACCGCCCATTACGGGAACCGCCAAGGAGATTCACCAGAAGGTGTTTGACTGGATAAAGGCCCAACTGGAGGAGTGGGGTCTTCCCACCGAAGGATGAAAAACCGCTATCTCATCTGGCTCAGTTGGCCGGAACCTCCGTTCAGGCTCAATGCTTCGGATCTGAAGCTGTTTAGGTCACTGGTTGACGGCGAGGTGGTCGCGGTTCGCTCGGAGCGTGCGTTCATAAGGGAACTTCCGTCCGCCACCCACGCGATCTGCTGGGAATTCAGCAGGCGGTGGTTTGCGGTCGCCAGACGGTTGCGTGTGCTTGCAACGCCGGGCGCCGGACGCGAATTGCTGCCGTCGGAAGATGAAGTGCCAAGTGGCGTGCGGAAATTCCATGGCGGATTTCATGGTCCGATAATGGGAGAGACGGTCGTCGCCTACATGCTGGCATGGTGCAGGGGTCTGATGGCGGCCTATGGCTGGCAGAAGGAGGGCGGAGATGCCAATCTGTGGCGCCGGGCCGATTTTGGCAACTGCTGCTACTCCCTTGCCGGAACGAAGGCGGTAATACTCGGATACGGAAAGATTGGACGCGCCACGGGAGCGAAACTAAAGGCGCTCGGCGTGTCTGTGAAGGGGATTCGCCGCAGGAACATCGGAGAACTTCCGGATGAGGTCGCTGATGCCGACTGGCTGATCTGCGTGTTGCCGTCTGATACCGGGACGGATAACATTGTCGATGCGGGACTCCTGCGCAGGATGAAGAGAAGCGCCGTGGTGGTGAATGTCGGGCGAGGAAACGCAATTGACGAGCAGGCTTTGGCTGATGCGCTTGCGCGGCGGCGGATTGCGGCGGCGTTTCTGGATGTGTTCAAGCGGGAGCCTCTAACATCAGAATCACCGCTTGCGGCCGGTCTGCCGGGGCTGTTCCGCTTTCCGCACGGGTCGGCGTTCGCGCCGGATTATCTCGTGCGCTTCTTCAGGGAACTGCACACGGAAGGTCTTTTGAAATAGCGCAAGTAACCTTCTTTGGGCGCAATGAAGCGCGCCTCCGCGCTTCGAGAGCGGTCGCGCTTACTTCATCATGTCATCCGCTGAAAAAAAAATCAAAAAAGTGCTTGCATCGAAAAACGGCATATGATATTATATGCGGCGTTTTTCACCCATCGCGGGGTCGTGGCGCAATTGGTTAGCGCACTGGACTGTCGATCCGGGGGTTGCGGGTTCGAGCCCCGTCGACCCCGCCATTAAGTGAAAAGCGGAAGACAATTAGCCATCCTGAGAACGGATGGTTTTTTGTTAAGCGGGCGTAGCTCAATGGCAGAGCTCCAGCCTTCCAAGCTGGCTACGAGGGTTCGATTCCCTTCGCCCGCTCCATTTGTTTTCTCCTGCCGGAGTGGCGAAATGGCAGACGCAGCAGACTCAAAATCTGCCGCACGTGAGTGTGTGAGGGTTCGAGTCCCTCCTCCGGCACCACTTCCTTTTATCCCTTTGATTTCTTGCTTCGATTCCGCAACTCTGCTTGGTTCAGGGGGGCTGCGCGACGAGGAATTTACAGGGAATTTCAAGCATCTTTCATGGAGCAAAGCAAATTTCAAATATCTTTCAGTCGCAAAGCGCTCAAAGCAACCTTCAAGCAAAAGCTAGTCCTACTCGTCTCTATAATTTCTGGCAAATGTTTGGTTTTAACGCAGAGGCGAGATGCGCCCGCGACGAAGTCGTCGGGCTGCCTGAGCGAAGCGAACCCGAAGGGCCGCAAGGGGCCGCGAGACGCAGAGTTTTATAAGTTGGGTAAATTGTCGATATTGTACCATTATATTGTGTGTGAAAGAATACTCTTTGCAGAGATGACGCAATCGGTGACTCAGATGGTCATTGCGCCGCTGGCGCGACCACGAAAGCTGCGGCGGTGACGAATCGCGCATGACGCGCGATTGAACCGTAGTTGTCCGCACTCACCTTAAGGCTTTGCCTTAAGTGGTGCGACCATCTCCGTTTCCCCCTTACGGGGCTCGTCACTTGCCGCAGACACGAAACGGCTCTTCGAGCCGTCACGAAAAGCACGAAAATTGTGGGGAATGTGGAATGGTTTGGGATTTAGCATGTTTAGTAGGTTCAGGAGGTTTGGTATGTTCAGGAATGGTAGAATGTCGGAACTAAACATTCTAAACCTTCCAAACATTCTAAACCTTTCGTGAACTTTCGCGACGGCGAAGCCGTTTCGTGTCCGGTGGTGCGGCGATTGCCCGACAGGGTGAATCGGAGGAAGCCTTGCGGCGAGACGTAAGTCTCAAGCCGAAAGAGGCTGCCGACGATTCAATCGCGCATTAAGCGCGATT
>JAZOAC010000041.1:0-2114 GCA_045595285.1 Kiritimatiellia bacterium
ACGAACAAGTTATCCTTGCCTAACTTGCCCCATTTGCGATATAATTTTACCCAATGCGCCGTTCTTTGCCCCTGAAAGGGAGCGGGGCGGCCGCAGGTGGCGATTTGAACTAAACTAAGGACACAACAAACATGAGCGAAAAACTCGAGACGATGACGCCCGAACTGAAGGCGTTCATCGAAGAATGGAAGTCGAAGCCGGGCAACCTCATCATGGTGTTGCACCGCGTCCAGCAGACTTACGGGTACATCCCCCGCGAGATTGCGATCGAGACGGCGCAGCTGCTCGACGTGCCGCTCGCCAAAATATATGGTGTCATTACCTTCTATAACTTCTTCCGCCTGCAGAAGGCCGGCAAGTACAACATTCAGGTGTGTCTTGGCACGGCGTGCTACCTGCGCGGCGGCGACGACGTTATCAAGGAGTTCGAGAAGCAGCTTGGAGTCGGCGTCAACGCCACTACTCCGGACGGACTCTTCTCCGTCGAGGCAGTCCGCTGCATCGGATGCTGCGGTCTTGCGCCCGCGACGGTCGTAAACGGTGAGGTGCACGGAAAGCTCGAGGCGAAGGATGTCGCCAAGGTTATCGAGAAGTACCGTGCGATGGGTTGAAAATCAGTTTAAGGAGAATTGAAAATGGCAAAGTTGACACTTGACGATCTTCGCCGCATGCGCGAGGAGAAGCAGAAGGCGATGGATATGCGCGACAGCTCCAACAAGGACGTGCAGGTCATCGTTGGAATGGGTACGTGCGGTATCGCCGCCGGAGCGAAGGATACGTTCACGGCACTCATCGACGCCCTGAACGAAAAGGGCCTCACGAACGTCCTCATCCGCCAGACCGGTTGCATGGGTCTCTGCCACAGCGAGCCCACGGTCGAGGTGATCGCTCCCGACATGCCTGCCGTGATCTACGGCAAGGTCGATGCCGCCACGGCGAAGGAAATCGTCGAGAAGCACATCGTCGGCAAGGCGCTGATCGATTCCAAGATCTGCGACCGTCCTTCGATTGACATTATCAAGAACGCCTGAGTTTTAAGGAGTTGAAATGGCTTATCAATCTTATGTTCTGATATGCGGCGGCACCGCGTGCTTTTCCGGCGGCGGCGACAAGATCGTCGATGAGTTCAAGGCTCAGTTGAAGGCGCAGGGGCTTGACACCTCCGTTCAGGTTGTCGCTACCGGATGCCTTGGATTCTGCGAACAGGGGCCGATCGTCAAGATACTCCCGCAGGGTACGTTCTATGTCCAGGTGAAGCCTGAGGACGTCAAGGAGATCATCTCCGAGCATCTCGTCAAGGGCCGTGTCGTACAGCGTCTCTGCTATGACCCCAATCAGGCTACGAACCTCGTCGCCGAGGCGAACATTCCGTTCTACCAGAAGCAGTACCGCATCGTGCTCCGCAACTGCGGCGTGATTGATCCCGAGAAGATCGAGGACTACATCGCACGCGACGGCTACAAGGCCATCGAGAAGGTGCTTTTCGACATGACGCCCGAGCAGGTCGTCGAGGAGATACTCAAGTCCGGTCTCCGCGGCCGCGGCGGCGCTGGCTTCCCCACCGGCATGAAGTGGAAGTTCGCGCAGCAGCAGCCCAAGGGCCAGAAGTACATGGTGTGCAACGCCGACGAGGGCGACCCCGGCGCGTACATGGACCGTTCCACGCTCGAGGGCGATCCCCACTCCATCCTTGAGGCGATGACCATCGCCGGCTATGCGATCGGCGCATCCAAGGGCTTCATCTACATCCGTGCCGAATATCCGCTCGCCATTCACCGTCTTGAGGTCGCAATCCAGCAGGCGCGCGATCTTGGTCTTCTTGGCGACGACATCCTCGGCAGTGGCTTCTCGTTCGACATCGAGCTCCGCTTCGGCGCCGGCGCGTTCGTGTGCGGTGAAGAGACGGCCCTTCTCCAGTCCATCGAAGGCAACCGCGGCATGCCCAAGCCCCGTCCGCCGTTCCCGGCCGTGAAGGGCCTCTGGGGACGGCCCACGGTGATCAACAACGTCGAGACGCTCGCGAACATCCCCGTCATCATCAACAAGGGCGCCGACTGGTTCAACAAGATCGGCACCGCGACGACGAAGGGCACGAAGGTGTTCGCGCTCACGGG
>JAZOAC010000042.1:0-3815 GCA_045595285.1 Kiritimatiellia bacterium
AAGCCGTATTCACCCAAGAAAAGCATCTCAAATGCCAATGACAGCGACTCCTTCAATGAGCTAAAACACCGACAGAACTGCCATCTCATAAGAACAGGTGCATTTACCTCAGCAATGGTGCATTTAGTTTCGCGCACTACGAAAAATTAAAAGCTGCGAGGCGACGAAACGATGAACAAGAAAATGACAATGCGAGTTGCTGCATTTGCGGCGATAGCGCTCGCGGCGAGCGAGACACTCCAGGCAGCGGAGGTGGCGCACCGCTGGAGCTTCAACGGCGACTGGTCGGATTCCGTGGACGGTGCCGATGCCGTGAAGTGCGGCACATACGTTTCGCTTTACGGCGGCAAGGTTCACATGGGCTACGGGGAGTGTTCGCACGGCACCGGCTATGTCAATCTCGGAAAGAATATCCTTGATACGACGGCGGCGACGACTGAAGTTCGCGGACTCGTACTATGGCGAGATGGCGCACTATGGGCTGTATCGCCTCGCAACTGCGAGAACGCGGATTTGACAGTAAAAAAAAACAAATATAATTCACAGCCATTTAAAGCGAAGAAAGGACGAAAGCCGTGACAAAAAGAGAAGCACTCAATGGAAAGCCGTATGCGGGAAATCCGCACGTACGGTTTGATGAGGGGGAAGCCGCACCATGCACCGCAGAAGCTTCGCTTAGGAGGGTACATTGCCGGAGGCAACCCGAAGGGCGCGCAAGCGTGTGCGCGGCAATGTCGAGGCGTGGGTCTCTACTCTACAAACTGCATATGGCAATCCGCCAGTCGCGCGCGGCACTTTCATTTCTTCTCGTATGCATGTCGTGCGCGGGCGCGTCGGCGGCTGAAACGGTGGAGCGCGATCTGGTAATTTACGGTTCGAGCCCCGCCGCCATTTCCGCCGCCGTGCAGGCGAAGCGCATGGGGCGGAGCGTCGTCGTCGTCTCGCCGGAAACGCGCATCGGCGGACTCACCACCGGCGGACTCGGCAAGACGGACGTGGGCAGCAAGGCGGCGTTCGGCGGCATCGCGCTCGAATTCTACAAGGCCGTCGGGGAATACTACGGCGAAAATGCCGACAAATGGAGGTTCGAGCCTTCCGCCGCGCTGTCGATTCTCGAAGGGTGGGAGAAGCGCGACGCGCTCGACATCCGCCGCGGCGAATGGCTCGACCGCGAAAAGGGCGTCGTAAAGAAAGACGGACGCATCGCCTTCATCAAGACGCTTTCGGGAAACGTCTATCGCGGCAAGGTTTTCATCGACGCGACATACGAGGGCGACCTGATGGCGGCCTCGGGCGTATCGTACACCGTCGGACGCGAAGCGAATGCCGTCTATGGCGAGACGCTCAACGGCAACCAGCCGGGACAGGCGATATACCACCAGCTTCACGATGGCATCGATCCGTACGTGAAGCCGGGCGATCCGTCCAGCGGCCTTCTGCCGGGCGTGGAACCCTACGACCCCGATTTCAAACCCGGCGACGGCGACAGGCGCGTGCAGGCGTATTGCTTCCGCATGTGCCTGACGGCAGACCCGAAGAACCGCATTCCGTTCGCAAAGCCGGAAGGATACGACGAGCGAGACTACGAACTGATGTTCCGCGATTTCGCCGCCGTCAAGGACGGCAAATATACCGTGCCGTGGATAAACTCCAAGATGCCGAACGGCAAGACGGATACAAACAACCGCATGGGCTTTTCCACTGATTTCATCGGCGCGAACTGGAACTGGCCGGAAGCGTCGTACGAGGAACGCGAGAAGATGCGCGCCGCGCATCTCAAGTATCAGAAGGGGCTGATGTGGACGCTAGCCAACCATCCGCGCGTCCCGGAGGATATCCGCCGCGAGGTCTCGAAGTGGGGGACGTGCAAGGACGAATTCAAGGACGGTCCGGGCGAGGGCTGGCAGGGCCAGCTCTACGTCCGCGAGGGCCGGCGCATGATCGGCGAATACGTCATGACCGAGGCGAACTGCCGGGGTGACGCGGTTGCGCCGCGTCCCGTCGCCATGGGCGCGTACACGATGGATTCGCACCATGTGCGCCGCTACGTCGGCGCGGACGGCTTCGTGCACAACGAGGGCGACGTCCAGGTGGCCAAGGACGAGAAGGGCAACCGCTATCCGCCCTATTCAATAGACTACGGCGCCATCGTGCCGAAACGCGGCGAATGCGAAAACCTGCTCGTGCCGGTGTGCGTCTCGGCCTCGCACATCGCCTTCGGATCGATCCGCATGGAGCCGGTCTTTTTCGCGCTCGGCCAGGCCGCCGGCACGGCCGCCGCGCTCGCTGCGGGAGGGGCGACCGCCGTGCAGGACGTTCCCTACGATGCCCTCGCCGCACGTCTCGCCGCCGACGGCCAGGTCCTCCGGCTTGAAAAGTCAAAGCTCGCCGCCCATTCGGAGCAGACCGCCGCCCTTCCCGAACCGGCCGTCCTCCCCGAACGGCCGGGATCGCCGGTTGTTCTCCGCGTCGCGGCGGCGAATTCGACCGCCGCCGACAAGGCCGCCGCCGATTTAGTCTGCACGGGAGCGAACGACGAGGCCGTCCTGACAAAGGCCGTCGCAACGCTTGTGCGCGGCGGTACGCTGAAGCTCGCGGACGGCGACTACTACATCGACGCATTCCCCTACGAGAACAACACGGCGGTCTACTTTGGCTACAACAACGGACAGGCGCGGACGATCAACGTCGTCGGCGGCACGGAGAACAAGTCGTACAACTCGCGCTTCGGCGTCGGGATCCACGTCACGAAGAAGGCGATGGACGCGATGGATGCGAACGGCACATACCGCGTCTTCTGCGGCACGGGGAGGAAGCCGGACGCGCCCGGCGCATTCTACACCTACACGTTCGTGAACAACGTCAACTTCCGCGACATCTACGTTCTCTTCCATGACGCATCCAAGCCCGTGCGCGGCATCGACGGCTCGTGCTTCGGCAACATGGAGCTCGCGATGGTGGGCGTCTACACGGAACGCTACTTCAAGGATCGCTTTCTGCACGAAAAGCCAGCCGCGCCTGCGTCCGGCTCTGTCGGCGTCGTTTCCTGCCGCGGCTCCAACGACGAGGCGTCGCGCATCGGCTACGACTTCGTGAACGTCGGCGGCCTGCACACCGGCTTCCTCTTCCAGGGCGTCGACCATCTCGTCCTCAAGGCGTGCACGGCGGCGCGGTGCTGCTACGGCTACCGCGCGACTTCCGGCACTCCGAAGACGATGACATGGATCAACTGCTGCGACGAGGGCAACACGCACCTGCCGTTTTTCGGCGGCAGCAGGGGACACTTGACGGCCATAGACTTCAACATCGAGCGCTTCAACGCCGCCTACATCCCCGACAGCCCTGACGGCGGCGGACCGGCGGCGCAGGAGGCGAAGCCCGGCTCGTGGATAGGCTATATCTCGTACACCCTGCAGGGCAAGGCGTTCGGCTTGAAACGTTTCTGGGCGGAGGGCAGCGGCGTCAACTTCCGGACTGTGAACCTCAACCACTCTCTGTCAAGACGCCCCGATTTCCCGGAATACCTCGAAACGTATTTCGACAAGAAGACGAACAAGACCCTCACGTGGAACGGGAAGATATGGGTTGACGCAATGGGCAACCCGGTTCCCGGCGATGACGTCGGCGAAAACCAGTGATTTTACAGACCACAAACCCGAAAAGGAACAGGCAAAATGGTGCGCCAAGCAAAGCTCGGCAGAGCTAACAGAATGAAAGGAAGCTGTACGGCAACGAAAACGACATGCCGTTAGGAAGGTTGGCTGTGCGGAGGGTGACCGACGCGCAGAAGCCCAACCGGACAAAGGAATGAGCCA
>JAZOAC010000043.1:0-2140 GCA_045595285.1 Kiritimatiellia bacterium
GAAGAACAGTTCGCTGAGACCGAAGTAGCTGAAAATCGTTATTTCGGGATAGGCCTCGAATATTGCCTTGCCGACCTGGCGTCCGCGGGCGCGCACATGGACGTTGAGCTCGTCGAACTGCGGATCCGTCTCGACGCGCCAGAACTGCCGCTTTTTCGAGTAGTCCTCGATGTCCATCTGGATGCCGGGGAACCCGACCTTCTTCGCCAGACGCGCCACCGCCGCCACATTGTTTGCGACGACAGCCCATGCCTTTTCGTCGCGCCAGTCGAGTCGCCTGTCCTTCGGCGCCCTGAACGATTTGATGAAGCTGTGCTTCATGGAGCGATGCTTCGCCATCTGCTTCATCGGCTCGACAAGGTCGGCAAGGTGAGCGTCGGTCCAGAGCGGTTCGTTCATGATCTCCGTGGCCGTGAAGTCGCGTCCGACGGCCGGGTTCTTCTGGATGTATATCACCACGCCGTCGGCAGGCGTCTTGTCAAGATCTTCCGCACTTGCGAGATAATCCTCCGGAGTAAGGTAGCCGAACTCCCATCCAGCGAGAATTATCTTCCTGTTCCCGCATCCGTGGGGCTCAAGCTCGAACGCGCCGGCGGCGCACGTAATCGCCGCAACGGTGGCAAACAGTTTCATGTGCATGTCATTTCCTTTCTTAAATCCGATGCCTGATTAACGGAGGCTGAACACTGTTCCTACAGGATCAAGCCAGCACTGGTAGCAGCCGAGATCCACCTTCCCGTCTCGCATCCTGAGATACTTGCCGCCGTCTTCCGTATGGCGGATGTCGTACGCGCCAGTCATCCAATCCTCGACGGTCCCCTTGCCTATCGCCTCGGAGGTTCTCCTGAGGGCATAGGGATGTTTCAAATCCCGATACTCCTGAAACTTCGGATCGTTCGAGCTTATCAGCCCTGTGCAGCTTTGCGCCAGCGCCGTCCCGACCCCTCCCGGACCGATCATGCAGTTCTCGATATGCAGATTCGCTTCGTTTGGCGAACTGTACTGAGGATGCATATTCCAGTCGCTCTTTGGATTCGACAGTTGCCTGTTCCGGCAGATTATCGTGTTTTTAAGATATAGGGCGGTGATATTCTCGTTCGTTTTGAAACCGCCAAACATGCATGTGTTGGTATTGTCCACGATCGTGCAGTTCACGACATTCACAGGCTCGCCCACCTTGTCGCTCTTGAGTACGGAATACGCCAGATTGCCGTGGATGAGACAGTTTGTCAGCGAAAAGACAGTTCCAAGGTTATTGGCGAAAAGCCTGTAGGTGTCGGATACAGTATTCGTATTGATGAACGTTCCGTTGGTGTATACATTCGCACCTTCGGGAAGTTCCCATGTGCCGTCATAGTCTTTCACCACGCAATCGGCAACCGCGCCGGGAGACGTCAGCGACGCATCGCTGATAACACATCTTGTGAGCGATTTCGTGCCACGAAGGTTGTGGTAGAAAAGCGGCGAGACGTTGTTGGATATTACGCAATCCTCCGCAAGACCCCAGTTTAGCGACGCGCCTACCCGCGCGAAATTGTCGCGGATTGTGCAGTTGTAGAACCATGTCCTTTCGCCTGCGCCACCCGATCTGTCTCCGTCTGAAATCTCCAGAGCACAGGCGTTTCCGGCGACGAGCGAATCGTAGACGATGCATTTCCCCTCTTCGGAAGCGCAACATCCTCCGCCCTTGACTTTATCCGTCTCGACAAGAGCCCGTGCAGTGTTGTGCACGATGTCGCATCCGTAAACCGTAGAGTCGGAAATGCCGCCCCCGTCGATCGCGACATTGTTCGAGATTATGCAGTCATACACCTTGGTTGCAGACGCAATCCCCCCGCCCAATTTGGCTGTATTGCCTACAATGACGCAGTTTGTGATGCCATCTTTGAGTTCCCACTTGACGCCACCGCCATTTCCCTCCGTCATGTTTTCGGCAATGCGCACACCGGACAGACGCGCGCTCGTCGCGCCGCCGCCACCACTTTTCGCGGTGTTACCGCGAACCTCTCCGCCAAATACGCCATGAGAGTAGTATATTCCGCCTCCATTCCCGTCGGAATGGCATTTTTCGACGATGCAATCGTACAGGAAGGGATAGTACACCCCGCCCCCGTTCCCTTTCGATTGGCAGCAGGTGACG
>JAZOAC010000044.1:0-8136 GCA_045595285.1 Kiritimatiellia bacterium
ATGGCGATGCTCGTGCTGTAAAACTGGAGAAATGGTTGCAGACAACTATTCTCGGAGTATTTGGCGATAGGATTTTACCTGTAGAGCGCAAGGTTGCGCTTGAGTGGGGCGCATATGCGGAGTTTCGGAACGGATCGGCAAGAAGCGTCCAGCGGTCGATGCGCTGATAGCTGCAACCGCAATTGTCCATAAGATGAAACTCGTCACCCGTAATGTTGATGATATGGCCGGAATGGGTGTTCCGATTTTTAATCCTTTTGACGAAAATTAATCTGAAAACGGCATGGTTTTTTCAGGTTGAATCGCATGAAAATCACATTTTAGGCTGATTTTGGGCGTAAGAGGTATTTTAGTAAAAATATAACCGCATAAAATTGCGGTAAAAATCGTAATTTACATAAGATAAATTTCTTAAAGTGCACGGAAAAGTACACTTTTTCGTTCACGCGGTAGATGATACCAAATCTGTCTGTTTCGCGCAACGACCAAGCGGATTTTTTTCCTGTTTTCCGCGTGTGCGTTTTTTGCCCAAGATCAATCATTCCAAGCAGACTTTTTTTGATCTCATGATAGCGGGATTATGACGCTTTTGTATGGTTATCCACAAAGAGCCACCCAAAGTCCACCCAAAATAAGACGACAAGTGCGTTTTCCCCCGATAAAATAAGGGTGAAACGCATTTTTACCACCCGCACACCCCGCAAAAAGATAAAGTGAACGAAAAAGTGTAGGTTTTCGTGCATTGTGCATTGAAAATGAAAGGACAGAAGCTGTGACAAAGAAAGAATCACTCTACAAGAAACTCGCAATGATGATAGGCGCGGCGGCGGTAGCCGCGACAGGCGCTAACGCGGCAAGCGTAACCATCGACAGCGTGACACAGCGCTGGCCGTGGAACAACAAGATCGACATCACCTACACGGTCACGGACGGCCAAACGCTCACTTCGACCGGCAACGACGTCTATATGCGCCTCGTGTTCAATGCCACGATTGGCGGAAACTCCTACACCATCGACGGTGTCAACCACATCGGCGCGAGCGCGTCGAGCGGCCAGCACACCGTGACATGGACGCCGCCAGAAGACCTCAAGGTGAAGGCGTCCGACTGCACGATGACCGCGACGCTCTACTCCGCTGACAATCCGAGCGGCGACGACTACATGGTTGTCGATCTCGACACGGGCGTTGTTTCCTACGAGGGGCTTCTCTATTCGCAGGAGCTTTCCAACGACCGCTACACGAACAACGCAGCCTACAAGACGGACAAACTCGTTCTGCGCAAGGTGCCTCGTGGCGGCCCGTATTTCACGGCGAGCAAGACGTGGACGACCGAATACGACTTCTATGCGGGCATATTCCCCGTCACGCGAGCGCAATACAACAAGTTCGATTCGTCGAAGACGTGGGTGTATTCCGTGAAGGATGGTCAGACCTCTGGGTACAAGCCGGCGGACAGCCTCAACTATTCGACGATCCGCGCCAGCACGATATCCCCGACGACGGCGATCCCCGTGCTCGAGTCTGACACAGGCACCTGCTTCCTGCAGAGGCTTAACTACAGGACTGGCAACAAGTTCGGCTTCGACCTGCCGACGGAGAATATGGCGGAAATCGCCCGCCGTGCAGGGGTGAGTGGCGGCACTTCCTCAAGCGATTCCGTTTATTTTTGGGGCAGCGGCTCTTCCGCCGAAGCCGCCGCAACGGCATCTCTCTACTGCGCATACAAGGGCCAAAATGAAGGAACGACGTCTGAGGTCGATGCACATCTGCCGAATAATTGGGGCATCTACGACACGGCGGGAAACCTCGCAGAGTGGAGTCTTGACGACAACTCCAGCGGCTCGCTTGGAGATTTGACGAGCGCCTTTACGCCGCGCAGCGATGGCGGTGCCTCCCGGGTGATTTCCAACGGCTACAACTATTCTGACGCCCTTTGGAAGTGCCGCGTTACGTATCGGAGTACGCAATCGCCGACTTCAACTCAGAATTGGCTCTCGTTCCGCGTGTACTGCATCATGAAGTGAGGGGGTGGGGCATGAAGAAACTTCTATTGCCGATGTTGGCGTTTGGCGCGTTTGCGCTGCACGCGACCGACGGCGTCCTCCAGGCGACCTCGTCTGAGGCGGTGTTCTCCTACAACTCGGTCGAGGAGTCGCCGTTCGGACTTGCGGCGGCGGACTCCTTTGCGTCGGTGACATGGCAGACGCTGGAGACCGTTACGGTGACGGCACCGGACGGGACAGTGAAGACCGAGGTCTCCAATGCCGATTCCAGGGGGTCGTTTGCATTCACGCCTACATCCGGCGGCGTATGGACGCTCTCCAACTCGATGAGCGGAACGGTGAAGGTGTGCGTTCCGTGGTCGATCTACGGCGACAGCGAAAACATAACGAGTGAGACGGTGGGATTCAAGACCGACACCGTCGAAAGCGGTCCGAACCGCAAGACGAAAAAAAGATATGTCCTGCCCTTTGCGTATTCCGGCGACGACTGGATAGGCGACATGGCAAAGGCATCCTCGCTGACGTTCACGCCGCCTTCCGGTTCCGGCCTTGAGGAATGGACGCTCGACATGGTGGCGGGGGCAGGGGTGAAATCGGTCGCCTTGGATGCCTACGGCGATTGGACTGTGACACTGACGTTTGCGGACGGCACGACACGCACGGCTATAATCAGTGTCCAGACGACGGGATTCATCATCTCGTTTTCCTGAGTCCGCCATTTCGTGCGGGAGTTCGTGACATAACACTCAAAACAGGGGATCAATGAAACGAAATATGACAAAGTGGTTTGCCGCTTGTACGGCGGCACTGGTTGCGCTTGGCGCAGCCTTGCCGACGGGCGCGGCGACGACGGTCACGGTGGGCAACGCCCGCTTCACTCTTCTCACAGACCGCATGGTGCGGTGCGAATGGAGTGCGGACGCCAGGTTTGAGGACAGGCCGTCACTCGTCTTCGTGAACCGCAAAATGCCAGAGGTGAAATACGCGCTGGAGCGCATGGGAGAGGGTGCGAAGATCACGACAGGGCGCATGACGCTGGAGTGGTCGGGTGGTGCGTTCACGGAGAGGAATCTCGTCGTGAACGGCGTCGCCGCGCTTGCGCCGGACGCGGAGAACCTTCTCGGCACGATGCGGACGCTTGACGGCAGAAGCTCGATTCCCGACCTTCTGCCGCGCATGGAACGCGGCATCCTGTCACGGCGCGGCGTGACGGCGGTCGATGACACGGCGACGCCGCTTTTC
This sequence comes from Kiritimatiellia bacterium, assembly GCA_045595285.1. Classification (GTDB taxonomy): domain Bacteria; phylum Verrucomicrobiota; class Kiritimatiellia; order RFP12; family UBA1067; genus UBA1731. The sequence continues at coordinate 3,248 of JAZOAC010000044.1, forward strand.
GTCAAGGGCGGCGAGTATTGGAAGGAGTGGGTCGAGGCGAGACCTAAGCGAAAGAAAGGCGACTATCGCGATTTGATTGTGTTCGCCTACGGACACGACTACAAGGGGTGCCTTGGTGACTATGTGAAGGTTGCGGGGCGCATTCCGCTTCCTCCTCGCTGGGCGTTCGGCTACTGGTGGAGCCGCTTCTGGCCGGACACCGACGCGGACTACCGCGAGGTGGTGCGGACAATGGACAGCCTCGGAATCCCGTTGGACGTGTGCGTAATAGAGATGTACTGGCACGAGACATGGAACATCGGAGACAGGCCGGACTTGCGCGACGAATCCGGCCAGCGCGTCGGATGGGGCGGCTACACGTGGAACCGCCGCTACTTCCCCGACCCGAAGGGAATGTTCCGGTTCCTTCACGACAGCGGGCTTAAGGCTCCGCTGAACGTCCATCCCGCCTGCGGCATTCCGCCGATGGAGGAGTGCTATGGGCGCTTTGCCCGCGACTACGGCTGGAAGGGGACAAATACGATCCCGTTCAGGGCAGAGGAAGAGCGGTGGGCGGAGGTCTATTTCAAGGACGTGATAGAACCGCTTGAGGAAGACGGCGCGGACTTCTTCTGGCTCGACTGGCAGCAGAGGCTCATGTCGAAGGGAATGCCGACATTGAGCAACACGTTCTGGCTTAACCACCTTTTCAACACACATGCCGCAAGACGGGACGGCGGCGGGCGGCGTCCTATCATCTACCACCGCTGGGGCGGCCTCGGCTCGCACCGATACCAGATCGGTTTCTCCGGTGACGGCAAGGTGTCGTGGGGGATGCTGGAGGCGATTCCGTGGTTCACGGCCACTGCATCCAACGTCGGCTACGGATATTGGGGGCATGACCTCGGCGGACACATGAAGCCGGATGGCGACGACGGCTCGAACGGCGAGCTCTATACGCGCTGGATGCAGTGCGGCGTGTTCACGCCCATATTCAGGACGCATACGACGAAGGACAGGCGACTGGAACGGAGAATATGGAAATTTGCCGACCATTTCCTCACGCTGCGCGAGGCGTTCCGCCTAAGGTACCGTCTTGCCCCCTATATCTACACCGCCGCGCGCGAGACGTACGACACGGGCGTTTCGATGTGCCGCCCGATGTACTACGACTGGCCGGAGAATGATTGCGCATACGCTGCGACAAATGCCTTCATGTTCGGCGAAAACATCCTTGTCGCGCCAGTGGCCAAGCCCGTCGATCCCATGACTGGAGAGGCGACGATTGACGTGTGGCTGCCGGAGGGAACTTGGTACGACGTATCGAAAGGAGAACTCGTGGACGGTGGGCGCATCGAGAGGCGCGGCTACTTGGTGGAAGAGACGCCGTGGTTCGTCAAGGGCGGCGCGGTGATTCCGATGTATCCCGATTCCGTCATGCGGCTCGGCAATCCCGGCACGGACGATCTTGTGCTTTTCTGCGTTCCGGGAAGGGGTGCTTCGCGCACATCCATTTATGAGGATGGCGGCGACAACGCAGACTATGCGACGAACTTCCGCCGGACGGAAATCAGGCGGGAGGGGAGTCGAGTGGCCATAGGCCCGCGCAAGGGCGCGTACACGCTCAAGTTTCCGCTCGCTGTGCCGCCTGCCGGTGCGAAGGTGAACGGCAGGGATTGTGCGTGGGAATATGACGCCGAAGACCTTGCGGTAGTCGTAAAGACGCCGTATCAGGACGGGTCGCGTGAAACGGTCGTCGAACTTGTCTATCCAGACGGCGAGGCGCGGACGGTTGGATGCCTTTCGGGTCTTAAGGGCGAGTACGCCCGGGTCACAGCGCTGACTGAGGGCTTCAGGAAGGCGCTTGCCGGGAATGGGCCGGGTTCGAGGCGGACGCGTCCCGAGTATGTAGCCAACATGCCGGATTCGTGGCAGACTTACTGGAAGACGCGTGACGCTGTCGCCGCCAATCCGTCCGGCGCGAAGCGGATTCTGGCGGAACGCGACGCGGCGCTCAGAACGTTCGCCGCAGATTTCCGGAGAATGGAGCCAGGGATTCCTGATGCCGATTTCTGCCGCAGAATGCATATCTGGCTGACGACGAGAGGAGTGGAACGATGAAAACGTCAAGGCGGGAATTTGTGTCAGGCGCGGTTGCGCTTGGAGCTTTCGGAGCCGTCCGGGCGTCTGTTTTGCGCCCTGACACCTTTGCTGCGTCGCAGGGGGTCCGTCTTCGCATTGGCATATTGTCCGACACCCATCTTGACAAGGATTCCACAGCCGCACGGAAATTCAAGCGGGCGCTTGAGGCGTTCCGGAAAAGACGCGTGGATGGAGTGCTGATATGCGGAGATTTGACCGATAACGGCATCATACCGCAGATGGAGGAGGTGGCGCGGACCTGGGAAAGCGTATTCCCGGACTCAAAGGGATTGGACGGTACGCACGTCGAGCGTCTTTTTCTCTGTGGCGACCACGACAACCGGGGAAACTGGATGTCTGGCGAAGACAAGCGTGTGTGCGGTCAGTATGGATGGACGAAAGCGACGCTTGACGAGAATACCTGTTTCCTTCGCATAAAGGAAACATGGGAGCGCATCTTCGGAGAGACGTGGTCGCAGATTGTCCACAAGCGCGTGAAGGGGTACGATTTCGTTCTTGCGCATTTCAATCCCAGCGGACGGAACACGACGCCAGGGCTCAAGCAGTTCCTCGAAGGAGTGTCCATCGATCCCGCGAAGCCGTTCTTCTACGCCCAGCACAGGGTGTTGCGCAACACTGTATGCGGATCCGGCGCATGGGGGCAGGACGACGGCTCGGTCGGGAAACTGCTTTCCGCCTATCCGAACTGCTGTGCGTTCTGCGGACACAGCCACCAGTCGGCGGTGCGCGAGGATGCCATTTGGCAGGGTGCGTTCACTGCGGTTCAGGTGCCGTCGCTCAAGTACTTGATTCAGGAGGCAGGGCACGAGAACAAGCCGGATGAACGCTGCGCTGAGCAGGGGATGCTCCTTGACGTGTACGATGAAAGGATGGCCATCCACCGCATCGACTTTGCCAACGGCAAGCCGCTGGGGCCATCCTGGGAGATGCCGCTTGGCGCGAATGCGCGGCCGTTTGCACACGAGACGCGCCGCCGCTCTGCGCCGGTGCCGGAGTTTCCCGCAGGGGCCAGACTCATCGCAGAAATCAAACAGGGCGGCCGTGCAGTGGATAGATTGCTTTCGCTTGAATTTCCAGTCGTGAACGGATTGCAGAGTGGCGTTCGCGCCTACGACTACGAGGTTACGCTGGATGCAATTCTCTTCGGCGGCGATGTGCAGCGCAGTGTGCGGCGCGTCTTTGCGCCAGACTGCCACTTTGCGCCGCTTGCAGACGGCGAGACGATGAAGGTGGAGTTGTCGCTTCGCGAATTCAGGAAGGCTAGGGCGCTCAAATCGCCGAAAACCGGCGCGTTGCACGTGGCCGTGCGCCCTCGTGAAGTTTTCGGCGGAGTCGGCCGCGCGATTGAGACGGATGCGATTTACTCAAGGGCATGAGAGGAACAGCTGCATGAAAACAAACCTGAACAAAAGGCGGAAAACAGGGATTGCGGCAATGATTGCCACGGCGGTCTGCGCCTTGGGCGCGGCGGCGGTTGCATCGTCCTGCTTCGGCAATCCTATATTCGAGGGGTGCTACGCCGATCCGCAGATAAGGCGGTACGGAGATGCGTGGTGGGTGTTTCCGACGACTTCGATACGCCCCAAGCGGCAGTTCTCCTTTGATGCGTTCTCGTCAAAGGACATGAAGACGTGGACGAAGCATCCAAAGATTCTCACGACAAAGGACGTGAAATGGGCTAAAGGTGCGATGTGGGCACCTGACGCGCACGAGATAGGTGGCAAATACTACCTCTTCTTCAGCGCGAATGACGCGCACCCGGTCGATTTGAAGGGAGGCGACCTCACGCCGCAGACCGAGGCGAAAATGCATGGCTACGGCGGAATCGGCGTTGCCGTGGCGGACAAGCCCGAAGGGCCGTACCACGACCTCATAGGCAAACCGCTCATCGACCGGTTCTGGAACTGCGCCCAACCGATAGACCAGTACGTGTTTAAATACAAAGGGGCGTGGTACATGGTGTATGGCGGATGGGGACGATGCAACCTCGTGAGGCTCTCAAATGACTTCAAGTCGCTTGTTCCTTTCGAGGATGGAACGATGTGGCGCGACTTTACCCCGAAATGTTACGTCGAGGGGTCCGTCTTGTTCGAGCGCAAGGGGAAGTGGTATTTCATGTATTCGAGCGGCAAGTGGACAAAGGACAATTACTGCGTGAACTATTCTGTCGGCGATTCTCCGTTCGGACCATTCGGGTTCAAAGGCAAGGTGCTGGGCGTCCAGAGGCCGCTTGCGACGGGCGCTGGTCATCATTCCGTCGCCTGCAAACCGGGAACGGACGAATGGTACATCTGCTATCACCGGCGTCCGATTCCAAGCAAGGGGCGTGACCACCGCGTCGTCTGCATAGACCGCATGGAGTTCGACGCGAACGGCGACATAAAGCCAATCGTCATGACGAAGTGACACGGAGGAAGGTGTTCGGCATGAATGTGAATCGAAGGGATTTCATAGGCGGCACCCTCGCAGCCCTTGGTTTTTCGGCACTGCCGGGCGGTCTCATTTTCGCGGCGCCGCCCGGCTGGAAGCACGGCGGGAAGCCGAATCTCGTCTTTGGCGTCGTGAGCGACACGCATCTTCGGACTGCGAACAAGGGCAACGGCATCGGGGCGAACTGGCCGGACAAATACTTTGCCGCCGCGCTCGAATACTTCAAGGCGCAAGGCGTGGATGCCGTCGTCCATTGCGGTGACTTCGCGCATCGCGGCCAGGTGCGCGAGATGGAGTTTCATGCCGAGGCGTGGCGG
>JAZOAC010000045.1:0-50298 GCA_045595285.1 Kiritimatiellia bacterium
TGCGGCTGCGGCGTGCAACCTCTATTCCGTCCAGCAGATAACTTCCGGAAGTAGGAACGTCAAGGCAACCAAGAATGTTCAGCATGGTCGACTTCCCCGATCCGGCTGCACCCATGATCGCGACGAACTCGCCGCTATCGATCGTGAGGGACACCCCGTCGAGCGCCGCCACGGGCTCCTCACCCGCGGAATAGATCTTTTTCAGGTCACGAATCTCTATCAAATGATTCATCAGCGGAATATTATACCATACTGCCGGCTGAAAGAAATGAGCGCCTCTGCCAGCTTCACTCCGTCACCAGAATACCGGCTGCATCTGGAGGTTGAGATGTCCCGTATCCAGATAATCGTCAACCTTCATGTCGTGACCCACCAGCCGCAGCGCGTTCGCAAAGCGCGTGTTGAACTGGGGCGTGTCGCCGTGCAACCCCAGACTGCCGGACGGCGTGCCCCATGCGGCAGACGACGCAGCCGTGTAGATTTTGACCCAGTGCACGCCGAACAGGCAGTTCCACGTCGTGGCGACAAAACCGAAACCGTCCTTACCGGAAATGAAATCCGCCATAGGCTTCATCGAGTTGTAGTTTGTGAACGGACAGCCGCACACCGGAAAACCCTTCTCCCGGAAATACGCGATGGTCGGCCAATCCCTGCACACCTGCGCCGTTTTTCCGTACTGGTACTGCCAGTCGCACACGATGATATCTTTCGGAAGCGTATCCGCCATCTTGGCGGTCTCTTCCGTTCCGCAGGCGATGAAACCTTTCCAGCGCGCATCTCCCCGCTTGAGCAGCATATCGTGCCATATCATCGCCCGCGCGCCGCGTCTGCGGAGAAACTGCGCGAGTCCGGCGATGTGACGGCATACGAGTTCTCCGTTCGGAACCTTGCGGCATTCGGGGCACGACGGCGGCTGAGCTTCGTCGCATCCCAGATGGAAAAACGGCGGACGCCCGAAATCATCATGCATTTCCGTGATAAGCTCCCGGAGCACCCGCTGCGTCTCCGGGTTTGAAACGCACCAGTTCCATCCGCCCGGCTCAAAAAGCGATGCGTATTCAGGCCGAAGGTCTATCACTGAATGCTTCAACGTTCCTGTACGAGATGCCGTTGCGTGTCCGTACGTGTTTATCTGGGGAATGAGCGTGATGCCGAGATCGCGTCCGATGGCAACAAGCTTCCTGACGCGCTCCTTGGTCATCGTCGGTTTCGGCCAATGCCACCAGGGATGCTTTCTGCTCTCGTACATCCCCCACGGATCGATTATCGCATAGTTGAACTTCAACAGCGCCGCAAGGCGTATTGCGCGCTCCATCTGCTGAGGACGCACCTCAGGGAACCAGCACAGATGGACGGCACGGAAGGACAGATGGGGACTGTCGCTCAGTTCAAGTCTAGGGAGAATGTGCGCGCGGGTGCGGAAGCGCCCGCGTTTCGCTATCGCCAGCTGGCGCAGAGTGTACGCCGCCCACCGCACCCCCGCAAGAGAACGCGCCGCGATCTTAACGCCTGAAGCGTCCGCCCTGACGGCGTATGCTTCATCTCCGTCCCTGAGAACGGACGTGCCGGCTCCCTCCACCACTTTCGGGGCGGACTTCCCGTACCATTCGGTGAAATGCGACGCAAGCCACCTCACTGCGGATGCATCGGGACATACCACCCTGACGACAGCCGTCTCGTCGAAAGCGACGGGACGATCCATATCGCTCCTGAACTCTGCCGGCACGGGAAGAGGCTTCAATTCCACAGCATCCGGATTGACGCCGTTTCCTGCATAAACCGACACCGCGCAGAACACGGCCGCTATCGCGCACTTCATAATGTCCTCACTCCTTTCATTTCGCAATTTCGCCAAAGCGGAGTACAACCGGCCCGATCAGCCCAGACGGCACCAGCTCGTCCTCCTTCGTCCAGTGTTTGTACGTCGTGAACGTATGCCGTCCTGTCGGGGACGGTCTGCCGGCCTTCACCCACTCCGGAAATTCTGCAATGCAGAACTCTTTCCGGGCGTGGATCACAGTCTCGTTCCATCTGCAATCCTCCTGATAAAGCGTATCATCCCCGATAAGCCTGTTCGGCCAGAGATTCGTAACACGTATCTCCAGATCAAGTCTGCCGGATTTCACCGCATCTGTAATATCAACGCGGTACGGAGGTTTCCAAAGTGCCGGGAATTTCCTGCCGTTCACCGCAACTTCGGCGAACTCCCGCACTTCGCCCAGATCAAGCATGATGCGGGTGCGCCCGGAAATAGCCTTCTTCACATCCTTCAACCGCACAGACTTGCGGTATGTCGCCGTGCCGGAGAAATACTTCACCTCGGGCATTCTGTTCCACGACCAGCATTCAAGCTGCGGGAAACGTACGGCAACCGTATCGCGGCCTCCCATCTGGGGAAACTCAACATCCCAGCCGCCATCTACCGTCTGCGGAGCGGAAGGTTCGACGGAAACTCTGACCGTCTTCCCGTCAGACGCGGCGATTTCGGCCGAAAGAGGCTGCCAGGCGAGAATCTTGCCGTTCCGCCACTCCCAAACCGGCGATGGCTGCTTGATCTGCCTGTCAAGCGGAACGCGGAATCGGTAACCGTCTTCAATGATACGCGTATGCCGCACACCGTCATACTCGTATTCGACGCGAGTTCCTTTCGGAAGACCGCGTGCTGGATCTCCGCCGGCGAACCGTCCGTCCAACAGGACGTTGATCTCGCCCTCTTTCACTTCTGCGGTGACCTTGCCCGTGATGTCGATTGCAGAATTGGGCGGCGGCGCGATCTTCTTTCTCATCAGTTCGGGAAACACACCGTACTCCGCCTTTTTGATCACGAGCGAATGACGCTTCACCGCTTCGCCTGCGCACTCCCGACGGCGGCGCGCTTCAACCGCCGCCGAAACGACATGCGCAGCGCCGGGCAAGGTCTCACATCCGCGCGAAGGCCGGTCTCTGAACACGACGAAGGCCGATCCGGACGGCGGAAAATCCAGCGTGACGAACGTGCGCCCGGATTCAATCCTCCATACGTCTGCGGGACGGACACTTCCCGTCTCGGCATCCCATATCTCCGGCCTCCTGTTCCGGAAACGCCGTTCATCCGTACGGAACGATACCTCAAACGAAACGTTGGTCCCGTTGGCGAGCGATACGAAATACCAGTCCGATCCGCCGTTCGTACGATGTATCCATTCAACATCCTTTTCATTCGTCCTGAAATCAGGGGCGACAGACAGCCTCTTCAATGCGTCTGCCACAGAGCACTCCATCACGCCCTTTCTCCAGACGGAATCCACTGCCGCCGAGATGTCGCACGCCCGACCATTCATGCCCGGAGCGCGCACGGGGCGGCGCGGCGCAACCACCTTCGCCCCGGCGTCGACAAGTTCACCGATGCGGCGCACCATCTTCGCGCTTATCGTATCAAGATCGGGAAGCACGAGCAGACGGTACTCGACGCCGCCAGGGACCACGACCTTCCCATCCCTGACCTTCAGCATCTCAACTGCCGCGGTCGCGCAGTAATCCCAGCTGTAGCCCTTCGGAACGGAGCTTCGCCCGACCGGATATTCAAGTCTGCTCTTTCCCATATTCGGAGCCTCTTCCCCGTTCCAGTAAAGAATGTCGGCGACATACCGCCCCTCCTGCAGCATCCATTGGCAGCGGGATTGATATGTGAAGAGCAGCGGCGCAAGATGCCACCATGTCTGACTGCGGTCAAGATGCATACCCCAGCGTCCCATCGTCATACCGGGGAAATATCTGTCGTGACTCCAGGGCTGATGCACGTAACGGTGATATACAAACCGGTTTATTCCGCGTGCGTAGACGATATCCCCCTGGGTCTTGACCTGAAACGGCGTCGTAAGCCAGCGCGATCCGTTGTGCGGCTGCGCCGTAAACGCCTCGACTGCGGCAAAACGCCGCCCCCATACGTGAGACAGATACGCGGCGAGCCTGTAGATGTAGGTGTCGTTCCAGAAAATATGCTTAGGCCCCCTGTCCGTCATGCTCCAGAACTCGCCCATCGGAATTCCGGCGTGCCGGCCGTACGAAAAATCATCGAAATTTCCGTAGCCGTAAGGTTCCGCCGAAAACGCCAGCCCCCGTTCGCGACAGAGTTCCGCCAGCCGTCCCGCATAGTTTTCGGCGAAAGCGTCCGCTATCAGACGGCGGAAGTCTTCGAGAAAACGCTCCGTACCGTCCACCGATTCGACTATGCGTCCGGCAAACACAGGAAGCCACGGACGGATGGAATACCCGAATCGCTTTTCGAACATTCTGTCGAATCCCTGCGTCCAGTTCTGGTAACCAACTTCCCAGCTGTCCACATGAATGTTCATGATTCCTGATTTTCCGCACTGGCCGCCCTTGATTCCTTCATACACCTTTTCGACATAGTTTTTAAAATGATGATCCATCGCCTCCGCCGAAAGTTTATCCACCTCGAGTCCGCATCCGGTCTCAGACGCCGGATGGTTGCGCGTACCGGTGCAGATATGCCCGACGCGCAGGATCGTCCAATCGCCTTCAGGAACGTCCCATTCCAGAATTCCATCGGCGTTCATCCTGTCCGTCAGGTCCATTTCGGTTTTCCTGTCTATGACCTGTTTCGCGGGTAGTTCCTTCGTGTCGAGCCTGAACACCTGCTTGAGACTCCGCGTACGCCCGATCTTTATGTCGAAGGCAGATAGCGCCGCCCCCTTTTCCGGCGTCGGATAGGCGATAACTGCAATATCCTCGTAGAAGCCGTTGTCGCGCGCGGTGCGCGGAAGCTTCGCACGGAATCGCGAAGGCCCCTTCGCCGCCGTTTCCGTGAACACCACAACCTTCATGGCTTTATCGGGAGTATTCCAGGGACCGCCGGAATTGGACCATCCGGAACAGTTCGACAACGTAACCTCCAGTCCGTATCTCTTCGCCTCGTTTTGGATATGCTGAAGCAGATCATACCATTCCGGCGTATTGAACATGAGAGGGCCGGGCGGAACAAAGCATGCGACATCCACAATAAGCACTCCGCCGATACCGGCCCGCGCAAGCGCCTCGAAATCCCTCGTGATGCCCTCCTTGGTGACATTCCCGTTCATCAGGTGATAGAACGTCTGCGGCTTGGCGTCATTCGGCGGATTGCGGAATCCGTCCTCGAGGGATATCGAAGCGGACACGGCTGCAGCGCCGAACAGCAACACCCCGCACATTGCTTCTCTGATCATTTTAACACCTCGCATATTATTTTATCGTGATCATAAAACCCGCGGTTGCATACAGTCCGTCGTCGCCGGATACGAGCACATACCATCTTTCGGCGTCACCGCGCAGAAACCGGACGGAAGGAATTGAATCCCAGGATATCAGAGGCGCCGAACAGGACGGTCTGCGGCGATTGCCGATGCTGATATAAACAGACGGATCTTCAGCATAGGACAATCCGCATCCGGCAAAATCAAGCGGAGTCGTACGTCCAGAGAGATCAAGAGTCGCTCCGTTCCGCATCGTCACGCCCTCTACGGTCCCGCCGGAAAAAGCGAAGCTGCCGAAAATGTCCAGACCTCCGTTTTCGCAGATCCACGAGCCTCCGCCCGACTTGACGAAATCAATGCCGGTCTCCGCGATTTCAACGGAACTGTTCGTGACTGCAACGCCATCCGCGACGGTCACCTCCAACGTCGCCCGCTCCGGCGCCGAATTCGTGACGGTCATGGCGAACGAAACGGGGAACGGCTCTTTCCCACTCTGCATGAAACGGTTCCGTACCCTGTCATAAAGACCGACCTCATTTTCATTTACTCCGATCGCAGGCACAATGTCGCAGAGAAGTTTCGACTTCTCAAAATTGTTGTATATCTTCAAGGAATAGAACCGGCATTTGGCGCCATATCCGACATCGCCATTGCTGTTATGTGCGATGGCGAAAAGCTGACAACTGCTCGATCTTTTGCTTACGCCGGTTTCTATCAAGTTTCGAGATACCCTTATAGAACCGTGTTCGATAACCGCAGCTCCATTTACCGTGCATTTCGGCGCCCAGTATTCATCTGCCCCGCTTTTATAGAATTCCGGCGACATAACGATATCACATTCTTCTTTAATGTTGAACGAACCACCCTGCGCCGTACCAGAATAATCGAACCTGAATCCGCTGTTGAGGCACCAGCATATATATTGACCTGAAAAGCTACCGCTGCTCGTATAAGCACGCGAGCCGAACAGCGCCTGATATCCGCTGTTTCCTAACATTTGAGCACGCATCTCAATGCGATTCGTCCAGGCATGGACAAAACCCGTATCCACGAACTGCGTTCCATCGGTATCCACGTGATCGATAACCTGATATGTCTTGGCGAACGTTGTAACCTCACCACCGCTCTTTAAAGGAAGCATGAACTTGTTTCTCACAGTATCGTACAGTCCCGCCATTTTTTCCCTTACACCGTAGGCCGGAATTATGTTACATTTCAAATTACCGTCCTTGCCCCACACCTTCAAATAATAGAAACGGCACTTCGCCATATACGACATACCGGTTTGCGGCGACAGAGAAGCTCCAGCCAGGTGTCCGCCAAAAAGCGCGAACGGTCCGGACGGCGTTACACCGGTCTTTCCGTTGGTCGTATTCGAAAAGTCGTTGGTCGCGCCGTTCACGACCCAATACTTCTTGAGTCCGTTCAGACTTACCGTATAGTCACGCTCTTTCACAACACCGTTTTCATCATAGATGCCGTTTCCTGATTCCGCAGACTTTCCATAAAACCCTACGCCTCCCCTGCTTCGATAGATGAATTCTATGTCTTTCCATGAATAGCCGCTGACCCATACCCCGAATCCATCGGTCGAGCCATTGGAACGGGAACACAGCAGAAATTCATCCGTATTTTGTTTTTTCATGAACTTCAACTCGAACATATCTGTACCCTCCGGTGTAAATTCCGTATGCACCCACTGTGTACCATCCGTCTCCACATAATCAAGAGGAACATAGTCCGCAAATCCGCCGACGGTCAGTTTATGTCCAGCAAGATCAACCATCGCGCCATCGGCCAGCATCATTTTACCGTCCTCATACCAGTTTTCATCGGCAGTCAGCGCATACATGCCGCCTGCAGACAAAGGAACATTAAACATAATGACTCCGACAGCAACTGTCGCAATCTTGATATCATTAATTATTCTCATTATTCTCGAATTCACGGCATTCATCCTTTCGTTAATTTCCTAAACGAAAGGAAATATATCATGAACAATGATTTTGTATATTATTTTTCAACCAAAAAAAATTATTTTTTGACCAAATTTTCCTTTTGGGGGATCTAAAAGCGGGTGTATGTATGCCTGATTGCATCAATCCACCGTTCTCATGCGGTAGCCAGAGCCGCCAGCATCTTAATATATTTCATTTTCTCACTTATCAGTTATGCCGAAATTCAAAGCGATCTTGCGGACATAGCCGTTCGCGTGACGATTGATCATCACGGGACATCACTCCTTAACACAAGGAGACGGGCTTCTCCCACATAAACTTTCGCCAATCGTCTGCGGCAGCGCCTGCGGCAAGGAAAAGCGCTGCCGCAAAGGTCGTTTTTGTCATGCCGTGACTTTTTTCAACGCAAACACCTTTGCCGCCTTCCCGGCCGCGCCGGGATAGAACGCAAGCTTTACGCCATCATCCGAAACGTCAAGCCTGTAGTGTCCGGCGCCCTTGCTGCAGAAATATTCCTTTAAAGAGCCTCTGAAGAATTCAACCTGCTCCTTCAAGTACTCATGTTTGATGTTGCGGACTTGTTTAAAGTTCGGTACATACTGCTCCACACGGCAGTGGACAGGTGCCGCGTCCGCCAAGGCCAACGCGCTTCAGCAGTTCCAGCGCCCTTCTGCGGCGTCTGGCATGGGAGAGCCGTCCGAGATAGATGTCCGGCAGCTCCACGTTCTCGATCGCACTTGTGCGAGGAAGCAGGTTGAAGTTCTGGAACACGAACCCGAGTTTCCGGTTCCTGATTATCGCAAGCTCCTTGCGGCTGCGGCGTGCAACCTCTATTCCGTCCAGCAGATAACTTCCGGAAGTAGGAACGTCAAGGCAACCAAGAATGTTCAGCATGGTCGACTTCCCCGATCCGGATGCACCCATGATCGCGACGAACTCGCCACTATCGATCGTGAGGGACACCCCGTCGAGCGCCGCCACGGGCTCCTCACCCGCGGAATAGATCTTTTTCAGGTCACGAATCTCTATCAAATGATTCATCGGCGGAATATTATACCATACTGTCTCCGCTCCACGCAGATGCCGCTCCGACAGCATTGCCGCGCTACCTTGTCAGGCAATCCATGCCTTGACGCAGGACAACCAAACACCATCTCAGTACCAGGAACGTCGCAGAATAGGCGGATGACACGCGAGAGAGCAATCCGCAGAAAATATCCCTGGCCGGCACATCCGTCGCACAAACGATCCAGATCAGTATTCCTATGATGTTGCACGCAAGAATCAATGTCCACGAAAACACACGTCCGTACTCCTGCACATCCGGCTGGGTCTGCATCAGCGAACGTATTGTGAAACATGCATGGAAGCACCATGTAAATCCAACCGCATACATCCATAGCCACGGCAAAGGGAACGGAGCTTCGGGGCAGGCAAAATGCATGATCGCATGGACCGCAAGCGCAAGCAACGCCACAACGGCGGTCCAGAACGGGAAAAAATACGGGGCCAGCGTTATCCACATGTTTGACTTGGTCAGCATCACACTGCCGCCTGTTGAACGGACCTTCAGATTCGACACACGGGCGCCAAACGCCATCCCCCATATGGCGTGGGTCAACTCGTGCCCAAGCACATACATACGGGCCTGTCCAGGCAGGACCTTCGAAAGCAAAACGAAGGAAAACATCCCAGAGAATAGCGCCATAGCCTCAACTGAGAACAAACCGCCAGAACTTCCAGACGACATGCATACGGCATCAACAAACGTGCGGCACAGGGCCCAGACAAACGGAAATCCGATTACGGCCGCGACAAATCTGGCGAACCGCAGCATCACGGCACCTCAATTGTCAAAAGTGAAAACAAGCTCACCAGGGAACGCCCGACGGTTTTCGCGCGCCAATCCTTCAACAAATTCACGATCAGTCCTGAAACGAAGCTGCTTATCCTTGACCGCGGATATCTCCTTCTTCTTGAGCTCGATGCGGTGCTGCAGATCTGCACACATGTGCTCCAACCCCATTGCCTGACGATATTTAGGCAACGTAATCACAAGCCCTGTCACGACAATCGCCGCAAACACGGCCAGGAAAAAGCCCTGGAATATTTTATCGAAAATGTTTTTCATCTGCACAATGAGACCAATCGCCCGCATTAAACCATAAACCCGCTCCAATGTCAAGAAAACTTTGCTTTTCGCATAACAAAAACAGCGCAGTTTGGGTTGGATATCGGGAATACGAGTTCCGTGCACAGCAGAAAAGCGCGGCGAGCGGTCCTCACTCCTCTCGCAGCAATCAGAACACCCTTTTCTTCTTGAGATAGACAAGCAGTCCGCTGATTCCAGCCAGCACCACAACACATATTGCGGACAGAGCCCAGAACACCCATTCAGCCCCCTGCCCTGGATCGTCCACGAACGGAAGATTCACATTCATGCCGAACGCGGACGTCACGACCGTGGGCACGGCAAGGAAGATCGTCGCTACGGCGAGCCACTTCATGACCCTGTTGAGGTTGTTGTTTATGACCGATGCAAACGTATCCATCGTGCCGTTCAAGACCGCCGCATGGATGGTCGCCGTCTCAAGAGCCTGCTGGTACTCGACTTCTGCATCCTCCAACATGTCATGGTCATCCTCGGTGAGATTGAGCTGACGGGCATGGTCCAGACGGTTTATGAGAATGTTGTCGGCTTTTAGCGATGTCGAGAAATACACGAGAGCCTTCTGGTACGTGAGAAGTTTCAATAGCGCCTCATTGGAGATCGACTCGTGGAGATCCTCTTCGAGATCCTCGGTCTTGGCGTGCATGTCGCGCAGGTAACGCAGGAACAGCACCGCGGCATGCCACAGCAGACGGAACAGGAAACGGTTGCTGTCGCTCGGTGGACACACCCTGCGGATCTGATCCAGAAACGCCGCCGTCACAGGCGTAGGCTGGGAACAGATGGTTATCACCGACTGTCCGAAAAGCACAACGCCAAGAGGAAGCGTCTCGTACGGAAGCACAGTCTCGTCATCCTCGTCGCCGCGCACCGGATACGGAACATGCACGATGACCAGCGAAACTCCGTCCTCGTTCTCGAAACGTGGACGCTCCTCCCGGTCAAGAGGGTCTGTAAGGAAGTCGCGCGGCACTTTCGAAAAGGAGAGGACCTGCTCAAGTTCCGCCGTCGTCGGCTCGGCAAGATTGATCCAGCAAGACGGCGAGAAGTCCGGCGTCTCCTTGAGCCCTCCATTATCCCACTTGTATATGGTCATCATCGCCTACCTCCTTTCCGATTCTCAGATGACGGATGAAATGCGGTGGAGTTTATCACAAACACCGCAAAAAATCCAACAGGGAAAGACGGCCCTTTTCATCGTCCCCGAAATCACTGTCCGGCATCATTGCGACAGCCGCCGCAAGATCGGTATACAGGCGCCCGTTTGCCTGATACACGCCACGGCGGGAGAGTCCGCGCAAAGACGGCACGCGCACTCCATCATCGGTCATCACTCGAGTCCCGAGTGACGGACCCGAATGGCATCGCGCGCAGTTCCTCTCCCTGAACTGCCCGAACCCTGCAAGCCTCTCGGCGTTCAGCGCATCCCTTCCGCCGCAAAACCTGTCGAATGGTCCGTTAGCGGTCATCCTTGTGCGGGAAAGGTTCACGATGGAGTCGACAAGGTTCGTCCCGACGAAATTGCCTTCGCCATAGTGAGCCTCAAAACGTTTGCGGACGCGCCCATCCGCACTCAGGTTCACTATGGCATTGGAGAGAGTCCCAGCGCCTATGAACCGGCGATCTTCAATCATGCATTTGACCAAATCCGGGAAATTCGAGATGGATCCGTCGCGTAAATAGTATTTTCCGAACACGGCGTTCACTGCCGGACGCGTAAAGACCCCCGAATGGCGCCGTCCGTCCGCTCCACCGCCGCTGTGCGGATGGCAGGAGACACAGGACCTCCCGTTCTTGCCCATATTCTCGCTGCGGAACATCTCCAGCCCCAACCTGGATGAAATGGGGTTGTAAGGCACGTACGCAGGCAGCGCCACGAAATCCTTTACGACGGATACGCCTATGCCCCATTCCGCATACTCTGCGGTGAGATCCTCCTTTACGTATGCGCAACGCTGTGCGGTGCGCCACCTGTTCACCAGGAAACACATCCCCACCGCAACCGCCGCGACAGCATACGACGAATATATCAAAACATACTTCCGTTCCATGCCGCTAATTATAGCACACCTATCAATAATTTGACGCCCACAAGACAGTCTATTTTTGGTATACTTTGTGGCAATATGTCAGAACAGAAGAATACAAACGCAAAGGGTGCACGCGCGCGTACGCGTGCGAAGCGCGAAGTCCCCAAAAGCGCAAACGTGAGTCCTTCGAGAAGCGGATGGATCGCCGTTCTCATTGTGCTCGCCATGTTCCTCGCGATGAGATATTTCAGTCAGGCAAACGGCGACAAGATCGACGACCTGTCCGTCACCGGATTCCGCCGCGCCGTCGTGGAGAACCGCGTGGCCAGGGTTGAGAGAATCCGCGACATGGATTCCGCCAGCACGTATCTGCGCGGTCAGTACATACTCGGCGGCGGCACCAACGCCGCGTTCCGCGTAAGGCTAGTCCCCGGCGAAAACGAGGAGCTGATGAACTGGCTCGTCGAGCGCGGGGTGGAATGTCCGGTCAAGGAGCACGCGCCGCTGATAGGTCCGCTCATGCAGCAGCTGCTGTTCTTCCTGCTGCTCATCGGGTTCTTCTGGTTCGTGTTCTACCGCAAGGTCGCCGCGGGCGGCGGCGGTCCGTTCGGCTTCGGCAAGTCGAAGGCGCGTCTGCTGAACGAGGACAAGTCCAAGAAGAGAATCTCCTTCAAGGATGTCGCCGGCATCGACGAGGCGAAGGAGGAGGTGCAGGAGATCGTCGAGTTTCTGAAGAATCCGGCGAAGTTCTCCAAGCTCGGCGGCAAGATTCCGAAGGGTGTACTTCTCGTGGGCCCGCCCGGAACGGGCATGACTCTCCTCGCCAAGGCAATCGCGGGCGAGGCGAAGGTGCCCTTCTTCTCGATATCAGGCTCGGACTTCGAGGAGATGTTCGTCGGCGTTGGCGCAAGCCGCGTGCGCGACATGTTCGATCAGGGCAAGAAGTCCGCGCCCTGCCTCATCTTCATCGACGAGATCGACGCCGTCGGCGCCAAGCGCACGGGCGGCAACGCGTTCGGCAACCATTCCAACGACCAGACGCTCAACGCAATGCTCGTCGAGATGGACGGGTTCGATGCGAACGAGGGCATCATCATCATCGCCGCCACGAACCGTCCGGACGTGCTCGACCCCGCTCTTCTTCGCCCGGGCCGATTCGACCGGCAGATATACGTCGATCTGCCGTCGCTCAAGGGGCGCGAAGAGATACTTGCCCTGCACGGAGCGAAGATCAAGTTCGCAGAGGATGCTGATCTCTCCCGCATTGCGCGCGGCACGCCCGGATTCTCCGGCGCAGATCTCGCGAACCTGCTGAACGAGGCCGCGCTGCTCGCCGTCCGCAAGAATCTCGACGGCGTTACGCAGGAGATGCTCGAGGAGGCGCGCGACAAGGTTCTCTGGGGACGCGAAAGGAAGTCCGCCAACCTCACGGACAAGGATCGCGAAACGACGGCCTGGCACGAGGCGGGCCATGCGCTGCTGCAGCTGCTGCTCCCCAACGCCGATCCGCTCCACAAGGTCACGATCATTCCGCGCGGACGCGCCCTCGGCGCGACGATGGCCCTTCCCGAGAAGGACATCCTCAACCGCACGAGGGGATATTTCATCGACGAGATGTGCATCTGCTGCGGCGGCCGCATCGCGGAGAAGATAAAGACGGGCGACATATCGACCGGCGCGGCGCAGGACATCAAGCAGGCGACCTCCATTGCGCGCGACATGATCTGCTCCTACGGCATGAGCGACACATACGGCTTCCAGGCGTTCGTGGAGCCGAGCCAGTTCTCCGCCGAGCCGCTCCCGCCGCCCTTCTCGCAGAAGACGGCCGAAGGCATCGACGCCGAGGTCAAGAAGCTTGTCGACGACGCGTACGCCCGCGCCGAAAAGCTCATCAACGAAAACCGCGACAAGCTCGAGACGCTCGCCGCCGCCCTTCTCGAAAAGGAGTCCATGGACGGCCGCGACATCGAAGAGCTTCTCGGACTGGAGAAAAAGCAATGAACCTAGACTGGCTGACATGGGAACTCGTCGGTGACGTCGTGCAGATCGCGATACTCTACCTCGCGATCTACTCGATACTGAAGGCAGCCCGCGGCTCCCGTTTCGGTCAGGTGCTTACCGGCGTAGGGGTCTTGTTCGGGGTGTCCATCGCGTTCACGTACCTGTTCCATTTTGAAGTGCTGGCGAGGATCCTGCAGATGCTCCTGATGTACCTCGCGCTCTCCACGGTCGTGCTGTTCCAGCCGGAGATTCGCCGAATCCTGGCGACAATCGGTTCGTTGCTCTTCTCCGAGAGCCAGACGTCGTTCGACCGCCGTCGCGTCACGCCAGAACTGATGACAGACGCCATACTCGAGCTCTCGAAAAGGAAGATCGGTGCGCTCATCGCGTTCGAACGCGCAATCTCCCTGCGTGGCTACGAGGAGAGCGGAGTGATCCTTGATGCCATACCCTCGCGCGAACTGCTGCTGTCGGTGTTCACCGAACCGCTTCCGCTCCATGATGGAGGCGTGACCATGCGCAACGGCAGGATCGCGTCGGCACACTGTCTGTTCCCCGTGTCCGCGAACCCAAAGCTCTCCGAATCAGGCATGCGGCACCGCGCTGCGGTGGGGCTTTCGGAGGAGACCGACGCGCTGGTAATCGCCGTTTCGGAGGAGACGAAGTCCGTCTCCGTAGCGCACAACGGCAGGATCGTGCGCTATGCCGCCGGCGGCGAGGATACACGATCCTCCATCCTGCGATGGATGCGCAAGGCGATGCCAGAAAAGAGATCCGCCACCGAGCAGGCTGCCGACTGGTTCAGGTCCCGCGTGTCCAAATTCGGGAAAGGAAAGTCCAAATGAACTCATTTCTGAATCTCTTCCGCCGGAACTGGGGTCTGAAGCTTCTCGCGCTCATACTCTCGCTCGTCGTATACTACTCGATGCGCGATTCGGCAAACGACAATGCATCCCACAACCAATTTCTGAAAGGCGCCGCAAATGGCGGAAACAGCAAATAAGACCACCTACCCCGAAAACGAAAGCAGGACAAGGCGCAAGCTAATAGGGTTCTTCCTTTTCCCGATTGCGCTGTTCCCGTTCCTTGCGCTCATATCATACCGGTGGCAGGCCATTGAGGCGATGCACATACCGCCCGAGAAAACCGCGAACCTGATAGGCGTGATCGGCGATGCGTTCGCCTACTGCGGATATCAGCTCATCGGTCTCGCCATATGGGCGGTGGCTCCGCTGACTTTGTTCCTCGGTCTTCTGCTCGTTCTCGGAAAGACGTTCCGCCCAGGCCGCAGATCTCTGTCGTTTCTGCTGTTCATGTTCGCCACGACATGTCTTCTCCAACTGCTTGGCGACGCCCCTTCAATCGCATCCGTGCTGAAGGAACTCAACCTCGGAGGCAATGCCGGCGGCGCATTGGGATACTTGGTCATGGACTGCGGTCTTTCCCGGCTGGTTTCGCCGTTCGGGGCGTCGGTGCTGATGGCAACACTCATGCTGTTCGCGCTTCTCTCCATGATTGGATTCAAGACGATTCTGGTCGGTCTCGGCAACTTCATCGGCGGCAAGCCGCTCTCGCCGGAAGAGATTGAGGCGAAGGAAGCCAAGAAACGCGAAGCCGAAGAGCGCTTGCAGGCGATGAAAGCCGCCAAGGAGGCCGCACGCGCAGCCAAGGAGTCGGAGAAGCGACGGATCGCAGAAGAGCGTGCAGCGGCGAAGGCCGCCAAAGAGGCGGAGAAGGATGCGGCCCGCGCAGCGATAGAGGCGGCAAGAGAGGCCGCGCGCGCAGCCAAGGAGGCGGAACGAAGGGGCGAACCCGCAAGAGCCGTTGTCATGCCCGATGCCGGACATCCAGCATCGGCTACTCATGCCGCGAAGGAATTCGCCGGAATCCAAGATACGGCGGCACAGCCGGCGGCAGTTTCGCAGATGCCGGAAGAGACCGAACAGGAGGACAAGGGGCCTTACCTTCTGCCACCCATCAGTCTGCTCAATCCCCTCTCCGCCTCGACTGCGGATCATGGAGATGTCGCGGCCACCGGCATGAAGCTCATCGAAACCCTCACCCTGTTCGACGTGAAAGCAACGCTGCTGAAGGCTGTTCAGGGGCCCGTCGTCACGCAGTACGTGCTTTCGCTTGCGCCCGGAACGCGTCCCGAAAAGGTCGAGTCTCTCCAGAGCACGCTCATGATGTCGATGAAGGCAAAATCACTCCGAATCCAGGCGCCAATCCCGGGCGAGGACGCTGTAGGCATAGAAATGCCTAACAAAACCGCCGCCGGCGTTTCGTTCCGTGAACTGATAGAGTCTGAGACATGGAAGAAGAACACGGCTCTCGACAAGAAAGGTCAGGCAAAGTACAACCTGCCCCTTCTTCTCGGCAAGGATGCCGCCGGACATGACCTTGTATCCGACCTTGCGACAATGCCCCACATGCTCGTTGCCGGCGCGACGGGACAGGGGAAGTCCGTATGCCTCAACTCGATTATCAACGGCCTCCTGATGTGCCGCACGCCCGAACAGCTCAAGCTGATCATGGTGGACCCGAAGTGCGTCGAGTTCTCGTCCTACGCATCGCTCCCGCACCTACTCGTGCCTGTCATCACCGACACGAAGAAGGTCGTGTACTCGCTTCGCTGGGCCGTTGCGGAAATGGAGAAGCGTCTCAAGATGTTCGCGCGCGCAGGGAAGAGGAACATCGTCGACTTCAACTGCCGCGACATCCTCACGCAGCCCGACATGTTCGGCGGAGAGGATACCGGTTCGGACGACATGCCGAGAACGGTGCCCTACATCATCATCATCATTGACGAGGTGGCCGATCTCATGGCGTCCGCCGGCAAGGAGGTCGAACCAGAGATTGCCAGGCTCACGGCTAAGGCCCGCGCCGCAGGTATCCACGTGATTCTTGCCACACAGCGTCCGGACACCAAGACCATCACGGGCACGATCAAGTCAAACATCCCGGGGCGCATCGCATTCAAGACGTCCTCATCCATCGACTCCAGGACGATTCTCGACGCGACGGGGGCGGAATCGCTCATCGGCCGCGGCGACATGCTTTTCAAGACGAAGGAAGGAATCCTCATCCGCGCTCAGGGTGCATGGGTCTCCGATCCGGAGATCGAGAGAATCACCGACTTCATCGCGGAGCATGCAAACGTCCAGTTCGACAAGACGTTCGCGACAAAGCTCGCTCGGGTCAAGGAGGCCGCGATCGAGGATCCGTTCGCGGACAACGAGGACGATCCGGACAACGCGCCGAAGCCTCAAGAGGGCGCGTCGTCTGTCGTCACCGCAAATGGCGGCGTGGCCCCTGCGGGAATGACCGGCTCCAAGGAAGAGGAGCTGTACCACAAGGCCCTTGAAGTCGTGCGGCTGACCAAACGAGCCTCCACTTCCCACCTCCAGCGCAGGATGGGCATCGGTTACAACCACGCGGCCCGTCTCATTGACCTGCTTGAAGACAGAGGTGTGATCGGTCCCGCCAAATCCGCCGGACCAAGAGACATTCTCATCGATCTCGACGCCCCGGTGGAAACGGTCACGCCATCACCCAGCGGTGCACCGGAGGAGACAGATATGGCCGAACCAGTCGATACCGTGACGCATGAATTTGACATATCACCTGAATCTGAGCAAACGAACCAAAACGGAGGAAATCCATAATGTCTCTCGGCAACACATTGCGCGCGGCCCGCGAAGCCTGCGGAATAACGACTTCCGAGCTCGCAGCCCGTACACATATGCTTGTGCAGATCGTAGAAGGTCTGGAAAACGAAGATTTCCGTCGTATACCCGCCCCGATCTACGGAAGAGGATTCATCAAGCTGTACTGCGAAGCGGTAAACATCGATCCCAAACCCCTTCAGGCGGAATTCATGGAGCTGTTCAACAGACCGAAAGACTCTGCGGCAAATGCAGAGCCGCCTCCTAGACGTCCAGCGCCGCCACCCGTGTCCGCTCCGGAACCGCCCCCGCCCCTGACAGACGCAGAACCGCCACCCGTGCCCGCCCAGGAACCGCCGCAGACGGATGCGGAGCCGCCCCGTTCTTCAATAGCGGAGTTTGGCGAGCTGTTCGCCCAGCCAGCGCAACCTGCCGCCCAGCCTCCTAAACTTGCGCCGATACGGCGTCCTGCAGGACAGACCTTGCCGACGCCGCCACAACCCTCTCCACAGCCGAAACGCTCCTATGGAGATATATTCGGACAGGCCTATTCCACAGAGGAAGAAACGCCAAAGCAGTCCGCCGCCGAAAAATTCCGCAACACAATGTCGAACGTCTCGTCGGGGGTTTTCTCGAACGTGCAGAAGCTTCCGCCGAACATCGGACGAATCGTAACAGTCTCGCTTTGTGTAGTGTTGACAGCCGTTCTTATCGGATGGGGCGTATTCGCGCTTTACAGGGCCACAAGCCCGGCAGACGGAGCACCGGTCGAGAATTCCGACTCCGCTGCAGAAAAAACGCAGGAAGCAAGGCCTGACGAAAAGAAGTCTGAGAAGAATACAGCGAAAAAGATCGTGGCTGAATCCGCCAAGACAAAGTCGGCTAACCCCGTTTCCAGGACTGCCCGATCCGTCAACCCCGGAGACCTTAGGTCTTCCGGCATTGAAGTACCGGCACTTTACATTGACTAGACCATGCTCTGCGAACTTTGCAAACACAATGACGCCGAAACCGTCCTGCACCGCAAGGACGCGAATGGCGAAGACGAAGAGCTGTACGTCTGCAAGAAATGCCTTGCGGCGGCCGACGCATCTTCGGAAGCCAATGCCAAAAGCGCGTCTGTAAAATTCAAGCCGACAATCATCACCCCCGATGGCGAACCGCCGCCGGAGTTCATACAGAACTTTCTCGACGCGGCGGTCGGGCTCATCGAAGGCGTGGTGAAGTCGGACAGTATCCCAAAGGAGCCAAAATGCCAGGTGTGCGGCTCGACATGGGAAAAGATCAAGGAAACGAGAACGATCGGATGCCCGGACTGCTGGTCGCAGTTCGCGAATGAGATACAGAAAGAGTTTCTCTTCGGTTCCTACGGGCCGAAGCACGTCGGCAAGATCCCCGAAAAGACTTCGGACGGAAAGCCCTCCCGCGCTTTCCTGGAGAAGGAGCTCAAGGATGCGGTGGCCAAGCAGAACTACCGCAAGGCGGCGCGGATAAGAAAACAGCTTGATGCATTGGACGGGGGCGGCAAATGACAATCGAACCTTCCGACATCATTTCAGACGGTTACGTGCGCATCTACCGGCAGCGCACGGACATCCCCTTCATCCCCGACAACATCCTCAACATCGAGACAGAGTTCCATTCGCTTCCGCGTCTGCACGCCGCTTTCACCGGAACGGCAAAGAAGGAGGCGGAGCTCGCCGGAGAGATGCCGTTCGCATGGAATCCGAAATTCGGATACGTCACATCCAGACCCGAATTCTGCGGCACCGGACTTGAGGTATCTGCCCTTCTCCACCTTGAAGGACTCCATCTGATCGGCGATCTCGACCCTGCGCTGAACGCCCTCTACGGTCTTCGCATGCGCTACTTGGGATGTTGCGGCGATGGGCTTCGGAATGCCGCCCACCTTTTCCGCGTCTCGAACGCAAGCATGCTCGGGGCCGACGAACGCGACATCGTATCACGCACGGGCAGAGTGCTTTCCGACCTTGTCCATCAGGAGACGAATGCGCGCATCCGCCTTGTCGAAGAGATGCCGCGTGTGTTCGAAGATGCGATATCGCGTTCCATCGCGATTCTGAGGTCGTGCAGGCTTCTCTCCGAATGGGAGTTTCTGGATATCATATCCCCCCTTCGCATTGCGGCCGAACTCGAGTTCCTCGACAATTTCACGCGCGAGGAGGCGCTTGCCCTCACACGCCCCAGGATAAACCTTCCGCAGGCTCCGTTCCCGTCTACCGTCGAAGAGCAGAGGGAGAAGGACAGGCGCGACGCCGCGCTTGCGGACAAGGTGAACAGAAGATTCAAAAGCGTGCGGCTGAACGCACGCGGCAAGGATTGGCTTACATGAACGAAATATATTCCCCCTACGCCAGACAGGCCCTCGATGGAGCAGAGGCCGTGGCACGCCACTACAACCACGCCTACATCGGAACCGAGCATGTGCTGGCATGCATCCTGAAGATGGAAAACTGCAGCGCCTGCAAGCGTCTTGCCGCCCTTGGACTCGACAATGAAGACCTCGGCATGGAACTCGACCGGATGATCGGCCGGGGTGACGCCCTCATGTCACGCGGTGCGCTTCAGCTCACCGCAAGAACGAAGAAGGTGCTTGAATTCGCAAAGATCGAGGCCGCGCGCATGAAGGCCGACAAGATCGGCACGGAACACATCGTGACCGCCATGCTCCGTGAAGGCGAATCCGTCGGCGCCCAGATACTGTTCGGGCACGAAGTTACCGCCGATTCATTCCTCAAGGCTCTCGATTCCGCCCCTGCTGCCAATAATGGGTCTACTTCAGACGGACCTGTCCACATTGAGGATGATGACAGCGACGAGGATCTGGCCGTTCCGCAGGATGCCGCCAAGCCGAAGGAAGGCAAAAAAGGCAAGACCCCAGCCTTGAACACCTATGGACGCGACCTGACGAAGGCCGCCGAGAAAGGCGAACTCGATCCTGTCATTGGAAGAAAGCAGGAGATTGAGCGAATCATCCAGGTGCTTTCGCGCAGAACCAAGAACAACGCCGTCCTGATCGGAGAGGCCGGTGTCGGCAAGACCGCCGTAGTGGAAGGTCTGGCGGAGGCCATCGCTTCCGGCGACGCGCCAGAGCGCATGCGCTCAAAACGCGTCATCTCACTTGACATGACGCGCGTCGTCGCGGGGACCATGTACCGCGGCCAGTTCGAGGAGCGTCTGAAACAGCTTATCGAAGAGGCGAAAAACGCCAAAAACTGCATTCTCTTTCTGGACGAGATACATACGCTTGTCGGAGCCGGCGGCTCGGAAGGCGCAATGGATGCCGCAAACATCCTCAAACCTTCTCTCGCCCGTGGCGAAATACAGGTCGTCGGCGCAACGACACTGAAGGAATACCACAAGTCCATCGAGAAGGACGCCGCACTTGAACGCCGTTTCCAGAGCGTGATGGTCAACGAACCCTCCCAGGATGACACGATCGAGATCCTCAAGGGAATCGCTCCGCGCTACGAAAAGCACCACAACGTGAAATACGAGCCGGAGGCCCTCACGGCGGCAGTCCGTCTCACCTCACGCTACCTTCCGTCGCGTCTTCTCCCTGACAAGGCGATCGACGCAATCGACGAAACCGGTTCACGCGTCCGCATGCGCAACGCAGTGCGTCCTCCGGATCTCAAGCAGGACGAGGAGAAGATCGCCGAACTCAACCTCAAGAAGCAGAACGCCGCCAACAAAAGCGACTATGAAGAGGCGGCAAAATGGCGTGACGCCGAAAAGGCGGCGAAGGCGGAACTGAAACGGAAACTTGACGCATGGCGCGCCGAACACGCTGAGAAGCTCGTAGCCGTCACCGCTGACGACATCGCCGCCACCGTCGCCTCCATAAGCGGCGTCCCCGTGGAACGCATGAGCTTTGCGGCTGCGGAGAAGCTGCTTGGAATCGAAAAGGAACTCAACAACGTCGTCGTCGGCCAGAGCGAGGCGATATCATCCATCGCAAGAGCGCTGCGCCGCAGCCGCGCAAATCTCGGCGACCCCAAACGCCCCATCGGCAGTTTCCTTTTCCTCGGTCCTACAGGAGTTGGCAAGACCCTTCTAGCCAAGATGCTTGCGGAAAAGGTATATGGCGACCCTAAAGCCCTCATATCGCTCGACATGACGGAGTTCTCGGACAAGTTCACATCCTCGCGTCTTGTGGGTGCGCCGCCCGGATACGTCGGTTA
Source organism: Kiritimatiellia bacterium (assembly GCA_045595285.1). Lineage (GTDB taxonomy): Bacteria > Verrucomicrobiota > Kiritimatiellia > RFP12 > UBA1067 > UBA1731. The sequence goes on from JAZOAC010000045.1 coordinate 21,264, forward strand.
CGACGAAGGTGGACAGCTCACCGAACGCGTACGCCGCAGACCGTATTCGGTTGTCCTCTTCGATGAATTCGAAAAGGCCTCCCCCGATGTCATGAACATGCTTCTCCAGATTCTTGACGAAGGCAAGCTGACGGACGGGCAAGGGCGCGTCGTGGACTTCAGGAACACCATAATAATCGCAACGGCGAATCTCGGATTCGATTTCGCGCGCGAGGGACAGTCCTTTGGATTCTCCCAGGAGGAGGCGTCCACTTCGTACGAAACGCTCAAAGAGAAGCTTATGTCCGAAGCGAAGCGTACGTTCCGTCCTGAGCTTCTCAACCGTTTTGACGAAACGATTGTCTTCCGCAAGCTCGACACGAAGAACGTGGAAGTGATCCTCAACCTCGAACTGGCGCTTCTGCGCAGCCGCCTCTCGGAGAAGGACATGACGCTCGACTTCGACAAGAAGGCTGTGGCATTCCTCGTCAAGCAGGGTTCGGACGAAGCGATGGGCGCACGTCCCCTTCGCCGCGCAGTGCAGCGTTACGTGGAGGATCCGCTTGCGGAACTGCTTCTCGGAGAGTCTCTCAAGCCGGGCAAGATCAAAGGCACCCTGGCGAAAGATGGAGGCCATCTGCAGTTCAAGCAGTGATCGCCGCCGGTCACATGACCAGCTTCGGGTTCGTCAGCGTTACCTTGTCGGTGCATGTTGGCGCATTCCATGCATAGAATCCACCTTCGTCACCGTCAATTCATTAGTCTTTATGACAATGCAAAGCCACGGTCTGGGACATTAAAACACTTGCTAGGAGTTGACACGCAAGTGAACATCGATTCGCAAAGGAGCGCCGCCCAGTTTCCACTCCGCTACGCCATGGCAACAAATGGCTCGCGGATGCGGAACGTTTCGATAGCACCGGCCTTTTTCGTCCTCGCGTCGAACTCTATAACCGCGCCCTCCAGAGTGGCGGGACCTTCAGCCATCGAAAAGCGTGACGGCATGCCGGTCAGGAACTTCTTCAGCACGGGCTTGATATCACGTCCAATCGAGGACAGATAGGGTCCGCACATGCCGAGATCCGAAAGGTAGGCGGTGCCGTTCGGGAGCACAAGCGCATCGGACGTCTGTACATGCGTATGCGTACCCACGACTGCAGTGACACGCCCGTCAAGGTAATATCCAAGCGAGTTCTTTTCGCTTGTGGCCTCTGCATGGAAATCCACGAACACAGGTATGTCCTTCGGCATCTCGTTAAGGCATGCATCCACCACGCGGAACGGACAGTCCGCCGGATTCATGAATGTGCGTCCGACGAGATTCAGAAGTGCGAACCGGCAGGTGGCTGTCGTCACGATCGTCCATCCCTTCCCGGGCTGACCCTGTCCTCCATTCGCCGGACGCACGACATTCTCCAGCCTATCGATCTCCGTCGCGAACTCCTTCTGGCCCCAAGTATGGTCGCCTAGCGTTATAGCGTCGGCTCCTGCGTCGAAGATCTCCTTCGCCAGAGCCGCAGTGATACCGTTCCCTGCAGCGGCGTTCTCCGCGTTCACCACAACGGCAGCGAGTCCAAGCTCGACTTTAAGCCTTTTGAGGTGAGTCTTCAGCATGCGGCGCCCCGGAGAACCGTTCACATCACCTAGCATCAATATCTTCATTTTCCGCCTCCTAGAGCCTTTTTGATGACAGTCTCAGTATCCGCTACCTGCGGATCGGACTCCAGAACATCCGAGACCATCTTTCTCGCTTTGTCGTCGGAGAAGCCGAGTGCGGTCAATGCTAGCATCGCATCACGCAGGACGGCACGCTGTGCCCCTGTTGACGCAATAGTGGAATTTGCGAGCGCCTCTATCGGATTCACCTTGTCCTTGAGTTCTACGACAATTCGCTCGGCCGTCTTCTTGCCGATGCCCTTCACCATTGCAATGCGCTTGGCATCCCCCTGCGCGATGGCAAGCTGAAGATCGCCAAGCGTAAATCCGGAGAGAACCGCAAGCGCCGTCTTGGGTCCTACGCCGGACACTGCCGTCACCTTCACGAACATGTCCCGCTCCTCAGGCGTGAAAAAGCCGAACAGGATCTCATCATCCTCCCTGACGGCATGGTACGTGAACAGCTTCACACCGGAGCCGGTCGCAGGGAGTCGGTCGAACGTGGACAGCGGAATTAGGGCTTCATATCCGACACCACTGCATTCGATTATCACACTCGCCGGATTCTTCTCCGCAAGGACTCCATTCAAATAGACTATCACTTTCCTCTCCGATCCATATGGGCGCAATTATATCAAATCACCCTGTGGTTCTGCATTCCGGGGCAGAAGCACAGGGCAATTCCGCATTGGATATGCGAGTTCGGCGGGGAATCACTTCCCCTTCAGCTTTGCGGCGACGTCAAGCATGCGCGTATTGAGGTCCGCAAACGTGACATCGGTGGAATAGACGTCCTTGTAGTAGGCATACGCCTTCTCGTAGTCGCCGGCCGCCTCCGCGCAGAGACCCAACTGATACACGATCTTCTTCTTGAGCTCGTCCATGGTGGGAATCTGGTCGCGGGCTGTCTCGAGCTGCATCACGCCCATGTCGTTCTGCCCCTTCTGGACAAAGCACATGGCAAGATAGTAGAGCGACTCCAGACGGTCCTTCGGACTCTTCTGCGCGAGCTGCAGATGCTGGACGGCCTCGTCGTAGTATTCGTACGTGTAGTATTGGAGGCCGAGCTCAAAATGGAGATGCAGATCGTTCGGATAGCGCTCGACACGTGCGGCAAGATCGTCGAACACGAACTGGTTCTTCTCCCCCTCGAGTTCCGCAGCCTCTTCCTCCTTGCCCTCCGCCTTGAGCTGCTCAATGCGGTACTCATAGTCGGCGGTACGCGTAGAGGAGAGCATGCGGTCGAGCTCGGGGTCGGAACTGTTGATGGCGACGGCCTTCTCGAGAATCCCGATCGCCTCGCCGAAACGCTTGTTCTGCATGTAGATTCGGGCGACGGCTCGGTAGAAGTTGAGATTGCCCGGCTCCTTCTCAATCTGGGCGAGTTTCTCCGCAATGAGGGCGTCGGCATCGTCGCCAACAACCATCGCCTTGTTCGCCTGGTCGAGCTTCTGCGCCTGCTCCTTGTTCGCGATAAGCTGCTGGAAGCCGCCCTTCTTGCCGACGGCGTCGTTCCATCCGGCGGACATGGTGGCCTGCGCCTCGGTGTTCTTGAGAAGCTGGAGGATTCGCTGGTCGCCGGGCTTGAGCGCGGCGAGCTTGTGGTATGCGTCACGGGCCTTGTCGAAATGCTTTGCGAGCGTATAGTACGTGGCGACGCGCTCGAGAAGCGCAGGGTCGTTGTTTCCGCTCTCGTACGCCGCCTCGACGGAGATCGCCGCCGCCTCAGGCTTTCCGGCGGCCTCGGCCGCCTTCACTGCACACTCGATGTTGTCCGGGTCGAGCGGATTCTGCATGAGAAGCTTCTCGGCCTCGGCCATCGCCTCGACGCCCTGCCCCTTCTTGGCCATTCCGAGAATCTTCTGGCGTGCGAAATAATTGCCCACGCCCTGCATCTTCAGCGCGAGGGTGCTGGGCGGATTCATCCTGAACTTCATGATCTGGGCGGTACGGAGGAGACGACGCGTCTCGAGCGCATCCGGCACAAAGGACAGTGCCTGCAGAAACATTTCTGCGGCAAGATCAAACTTGCGGGACTCCATCGCCTGCCTTCCGCGGTTCGTAAAATTCTGGGCCTTCTGGGCCGCCATATCGTTCGCCATCTCGTATACCTTTCTTGAAAGAGAAAATCCCGATAAATATACCACAATCTGACACTTCGTTCAAGCGATATCACCTGAGTGTCGTGTGAACGTGTGAACGCGCGTGCCTGCCACTTGCCGCGTCGACATTCCGCGCGCCGGTCTCGGTGACTACAAATGCGAACCCTCTGGACTTGCAATCCTCTGGAACAACCTCAACTGCCCGAAGACCATGGCCTTGCGATCTTCAGCCGTCGCAGAACATTTGTCGCGCGGATATTCAGCCAGATGACTATTGACTGAAGAGGGTGATAGCGAAATTCTGCCGCCAGCGGGGTGGATTCCGTCGAAAACAGGGATAAATTCCAAAATTGGCAAACACAAGCCACTAATCAAAACCCTTTCCGGCGGCCCACCCCAAATACTCCATTTTAACGGGTATTCCACCCTTCTGCCGAAAGAGTTGCGGCAGGCGGCAGATCCTCAATGGTGACGGACGCCGTTTCCCCCGGAAGAAGATTCAGGTAGTTGTCCGAATAGTGGACCGGAACGACAAGCTCGCCATCCTTCATCGCCTTTATGCGGACGAAGAACGCCAGCCTGTCGCCGGTGTTAGTCACCTCGATTCCCTTTTGCGTCCGAACCGTCCTGATCGTGGTCTTGGGCAGATTGGCAAGCTCCTCGAATCCGCCTGCACACGGGCCGACCGCCTCCGTACGACGCTCGTGCGAATACACCGAACTTGAGCGCCAATAGAATGTGGATGCGATTTCCTCTCCGTTCTCAATGAGACGTAGCTTTATGAAGTGCGGCTTTACTAGTTGCGGATGCTCCAACGCCAATCTTTCGAACGGTATCTGAAAGGCAAACACGCAACGTTCCGCAGGCACGTACACAGGCTGTTCCCTTTCCCACAGCCTCAGTGAATTGAAGTCGTACACTTCCGCCCTGACGGAAAGCTGCCTATCGGTCACAATGTCGCTCACGACCGCTACGCGGTTCGAGACATATTCATATTGGGCATGCAACGGCTCCAGCGCATTGCGCTGTGCGAAGAACGCCGCCTCCTGGTTCAGATCGTAGTCCCACGAATGCGATCCGAGCTGCGGAACCGGCGTGTTGTTGTACCAGAACAGGATCCCCGTCGCATGATTGCGCGCAAAGTTCCAGCATTCCCAAAGCGCACGGTGTCCAAGCGCATCGACAGCCTGCGACTTCCTCGCGTACTCTTCGAGCGACGATGACGGTCCGTATGCCTGAACCGCGAGATGATGGTATTTCGTCAACTGGTTGAATCCGCCGCCCTCCCGATAGTTCCAGTTCTTCTCGTTGCCATTCATCGGCCAAAGCAGCTTTTCCGGCATGAACGAAAGAATCTGCTCATAGCATGGCATAGCACATGTACCGTATTCCGGACTGAACCCGTATATCCGCCTTCCGCGCGACGACGCCGTGTCATGGTAGTAGCGCATTGGATTGACGGTGAAGTATGGCGAACCGTCATGTATCCCCTCTCCTTCCGACTGATCCGTCCAGCTTTCCGTTCCCGTAAGCTCGCATATCAGCTTCTCCGTTCCCTCAATTGAAGTCGATTCGTTCGCGCCGCACCAGTGCACGACACATGGATGATTGCGGATGCGCTTGACCTGCTGGGCGACATTGTCAAGATACAACGCGCGATCCTCCGGCTGACACGTATCCGCGGTGAGGAAGAACTCCTGCCACACAAGAATTCCGTATTCGTCACAAAGCTCGTAGAAACGATCGGATTCAACGATGCCGCCCGCCCATAGGCGAAGCATGTTAACCCCCGACTCGGCCGTGAGCCTGATCTCGCGCTCCATGCGCCTATCGTCCGTGCGCTGCATGGCCTCCGGAATCCAGTTCGTTCCCCGGATGAATATCTTGCGTCTGTTGACATAGAACTGCCTTGCGCCGTCAGGGCCGGACTGGTCGCTCCGGCATTCCCGCACCGCAAAACGTGCCCTGCACTCCGCCACATGCCTGCGCGGCGGAACATGTCCAGCTTTGTTATGTTGCCACCATGCATCGTACCCAGATGCATTCACCAAGAACTTCACATTGTAGAAATGACGATCTCCCTTGTTGACCGGCCACCAAAGCTTCGGATTCTTCAACATGCCGCGCAACCTGATGAAGCGCCGCTCACCTGTACCAAGCTCAAACTCTTTCGTCACTTTTATGTCCGTACCTTCCACCACAGCCGTTATATCGCCTTCAACATTGTAGTGTGGAAACTTGGCGGTATTGCAGACTTCAACTTCCATCTCCAATTCCGCCTCAGACATATCGGCATTCAACTTCGTACGCACAAACGGGTGGTCGAGCCGCACATCGCCCGATGAGAAGAATGTGATCGGTCGCCAGATGCCGGTGTTGCGGTCTCGAATACCATCATTGAACATGAAATCCCATCCCGCCGTCATCAGCATCGTGACGTTCTTTCCGATGAAGCCGTCTCCCCCATTGCGCCATTCACCGGGGGCGCCCCACGGTTTGCTGCCGGGTCCGCCCGGAAAATCCAGAGGACTGACCTTGACGACAAGCTCGTTCGCATCCCCCGCCTTCGCAAGATGAGTAACATCCACGACAGTCCTCTGGAACATTCCGGCGGTTACAGCCGCAGTCTGCCCGTTAAGACAGATTACACTGCGATAGTTGATACCTTCGGGACGGATGAATATCTTCCGCCCGTCCCATTCTTTCGGGAAAGCAACCTTCGTACGGTATGTGACAGTATAGAAATCACGGTTGTCGCGAAGGTCAGGAATGAATTTAAGGTCGTACTTGTTGTTCAATCCCTGATACGGCTCAGGAACCATTCCGTTCTCCACCAACGTTGCAAGGACCGTGCCGGGAACTTTTGCAGGCATCCACACACCGGGGTTCGAGGCCTGCTCCATCTCCCACGGCCCGGACGCCTGCAGAATGCCGGCGGCATTGACATCCATCGCGGCAACCGCCACCGAAACAAATAAAAGTACAACAGAAAACATGTTCTTCATATGTGCCCTATCCTCAAAATCAACTGCAGAAACGCAATCGCCCGACCATCAGGCCACTGCAACTCACCACGAGGCTCCGATTACGAGCGGCAACCAGACGGCAGAAATGTTTGACTGACACCACGGCGTTGCCGCCGATGCGTAATCGCAGAAACGAACGGTACGCCCAAACGCTCGCTCCGGGCGCTCGAGATGCTCTCCCATCGGAAGGCGGAGCTCAAACTCCATCCAATGGTCCGGAACGGTAATCACAGACTCAACGGCGCTGACCGCGTTTGAATGGATACTCTTCGTATTCCACAATCCTATGGGCTCGGTAAAATCCCCGTCGTGAAAATCCGAGTCTCGCGCCAGAACGACAGGCCCACAGGTGAACGCGACATGATCGCCGATCACATGCGACTTCGTAGCGAAATCGAACCAGACATGGATGAAGTCACCTGGTTGCCAATTACGCGTAATGGCGAAATAAGTTCCAGGCTTCGCCCCTTCAAAAAATCTGCCGGCAACCTCAATGCGTGTATTCTCGCTCCATGACGGGATACGCAGTTTCAATGTGAACTTTCGCGGTTCGGGAGTACGATTGTACATGCGCACATTCCCCCAGACATCATACAGCCTTGCGCTCGAGGGATAAAGCGTGAACGTTTCGAACTCAACCTCTGCGCCATTGCCAAGCTTCACACCTGTCTCCGAGAAGGCATACCAGTTCATGCACACGGTATCATCACCTTCGGACATAAGATAGGTTCGCATGAAAGAAAGGAAGCCCCGCGGACCGTTCGCGTTGCAGCAATCCGTCTGCATATCATTGTGATAATGTCCTTCCGAACGTGTGCCATTCACAGGCGTATAGGCGCAGAACTCGGAGCCGTCCGCCCTTAGCGATGCAAGATAGGCATTGTAAAATGTCCTCTCGAGCTGCTCCGCCCAGAACGGGTCGCCGGTAATGGCGAGAAGCTTTTCGCAAAGGCGCATCCATGTTATGGTGATGCATGTCTCCTGCTGGCTGGGATACGGTTTCATCTGGTTGATGCGCCCATCATACCATCTCTCGCTACTGCCAGCTCCTCCGGCAATCGTGATTTCATGTTCTGCAATCAGCCTCGCCGTTTTCTCCGCCGCCTCGAAACACCGGCGATCCCCCGTGACAAGAAAGTATTCCAGCAATCCCTGATAGCAGCTCATCTGCTCGTACGCCTTGTGCGAACTCACCTTCCACTTCGGCTCGCCCGAAACGCGCTTGAACGGTGGCAGCCCCGCCTCTTTCAGTATCCGTGGCCCTGCATCCGAGTCAAGCTCCTTGACAATATGTGAAGCAAACCCAAGATACTTCTTTTCGCCAGTGCGTGAATAGAGCCATACTACCGGCTCAAGCAAGCTCCCGCTTGCAAGCCCACGCCATGCTCCCGTGGAAACAATCGAGCGCTTCCCCGAACCGAACTGCCCGATAAGATAATCACATAGACGTTTGGCCGCCTCAAGCGACGTCCTGTCGGACGTGAGATCGTAGTGATGGATCAATCCAAGCAACGTATATTTATTGCCCCACACGTCCCATCCCCCGTCAGACCGAAATCCTTCTTTGTACGAGCCGATATATCCGTCCGAGAGCTGAGAGCCTTTCACAATCGCCGTAGACGCATCGACCATCTCCCTCAAGCGCGGATTATCCGTGCATTTGGCAAATGGGGCGGCGGAGTGCATGAATTTGCCCCAGAATTCCGTTCTCCAACCTCCTACAGGCTCAGTTCTCTCGACAAAGCATTTCGTCAGATATGGCAGGTCGGTCCCCATTATCTGACGGGTCAGCATATCTTCAAAGCGACGCCCGACCACACCGCGAAGTCTTACCGACGTTTCATCGCCCGGACGAAGCTTCCCCATGGATGGCGGATCGGCCAGCACTAAAACAGCCGTCGCAACGGCGATTCCCGATATCGCAAAACGCATATCCTGCCTCTCCTTTACGTATCTTCCATGTCATCTGACAATCACAGAAAACATTGGCTTTCTCACAGAGACCCAAAGCTTGCGGTCTCTGAATGAGACAGTGCATCTACGGGGGAGTCCAACGTTGATCTCGGACAGAAACTCATCTTCCGTCCTCCCGCTAGAAGCCAGATACACAGTTTCCGTAAGTTGAAAATCACGACGGGATTCGCCCATGTTTTTCTGGACGTCTTCTGATATGACAACCGAGATTCCGCACCCATGCCCTACTTCCACATCCGCCTGCAGCGGAACCTGCGCATACCCGTTGCCTGAAATCTCAAAACGTATTCTCGAACCATTCTGCAGTGTAACAAGACGTTTCGTTCCATTTGTTGCGACAAGCCTCGGATTCTCGCCTTGCATAACCAATTCATTGCCGGAAATCGGAATCGTTATGCCGGGAGACGAATCGCCGAGCACAAGCGGCGATGTCGAGCTGCATATCACCAGCCCATTTGAAACCACCATTTTATTGTCTTCGCCGGAGAGAGAGACGCCCGACACATCCAGGATAGAATCCGCACCGACGAAAAGTGTGTTCCGACTATCCGCACGTCCACCCGAATATGGATATGCGACATAGACCGTTGATGCGCGGAACAGTGCCCCGTTTATCAACTTCACAGTGTTGTTTGTGGAGCATGGAGTCGAACTGTCGGAAAAGTATGCCACCTTGTCAGACAGGCCAAGCGAAGTGCCGTCCATTATGTATTCGCCTCTTTGCCCTCCACCGAAAAATGTAAACACGCCGCTGTTCTTCAACGGAGAAAAAACCACGTCCCGCCCGATGAGATGCACGCGAGTACCTTCCGCCCCGACTGAATGGGCTGCGTAGATATTATATGCGCTTACCGATGCATTGGAGATCACGAGAACGTCGCGCTTTCCTCTCAAGAGAAGCCTGTCCGCCATGTTCAGCACGGAACCAGCGCCTATATGCAGCGAATTCTCGCAATCCTCCGACGAATCCTGATCTTTCCCGACACCTATGTAGAACTCATCGCAGTCAACACGCGCCTCTCCGAGAATTTCAAACCGGTTCCCGACCGACGGCCCTGCCGTACCGTCAGCGAAACGGTAGTCGGAAGTTCCGTACGTGCCAAACGCGAACCGATCGCCGATGACATATCGATTGTGATGTCCGGCTCCGGCAAAGAACGTAGGGGACGGCGTATACTGCGTCTGCGGCCCGTATACGCGAAGCGCATTGTTGGAAGAAGCGCTTCCCTTCCCGAGGACGATCCCTTTGCCTTTGAATACGGCGTTGGAAATCGTCATCGTGTTGCCGCTCGAGCCTTCTCCGACGTTCACTACGGAGTGCTGTCCAACGTCAACTGTCGCACCATCAAGGATTTCAAGACGGTTCCCGTCGGCGCCTTCCGCCACACCCAGCGATATGTAGTCCGACACCGTCACGACTGCACCTCCATCAACAATCAACGCATTGTTTCTCGCCGTCGAAAGAGACCCTATCTCCACATGATTGTTGAATGCGCCCTTCGCCCCGTCAAGATAACGAACCTCGACATCCCGGTTCATGCGTCCGACGCAAAGCGAAACGGGATATCCGCTAGAACTCATCTCCGAACCGACCCCCGAAATTTCAACACGGAAGTTAGAATCGAAATCCTGAGTCCCACCGTGCATGTAATCGGTATATATCCCGACGCCTGCAAGTTTCGAGCCGCCATTCACATACAGGCAGCAGTTCGTTGCGGGCACAACCCTGTCAAACTCCGAAGAAGCGACACTGAACAATGCCATGTCCTTTTTTGCGGTGAAGACGGAACCGCCCGTCACTTCGACCACCGTATCGTACGAATTGCGCGATATCCCAAAATGTCCGCAATTCACGGTAACACCATCCCACAGCGTTCTCAAATCCCCGCAATTTCCGTATTCGGACGTCGCATAGAACGCGCCGTTCTCGAGATCCAGGGTTCCATTCTTCAATGTCACATCAACACCGTCGCCTCTTGTGGCGAAAGCGGACAGGCTCACGGCATTGCCCATAAAATCGAAAGTCACATTCTTGCACGGTCCGCAGGGATACATCGACTTGACAGTGACACTCTTGGAGATCGTCACCTCGTATGGCTGCCCGTTCTGATTGACGAAACTAAACGCCGTACCTTCGGGATTCTCGTATACACCGAGATCCAGACCTGAAACCAGCGTGACGCTGTCAGCCAGGCAAAGACCTACCGGCATCGCCATCGCGAGCTTGAACAATGCTTTTTTCATTTTACCCCCTTTGCATTTTTATTAAAATCAACCTTCCCGTCCGACGGATAAGCGCCGCCGACATCCATTCCGGACTCCCGGCAAGCCTCCACGAGAAAACCGGCATGGCCGCGACGCGGAAGAATAAAGGTGTTGCCCACAAGTGTTTCGCCTGTTGCAACATTCGTCACTTTGGCCCTACTGAAACCGAGTCCGTCCAAATCAAACGAGACCGCCGTCTCTTCACCCAAGTTGCCGAAAAGCATCAATGCCGCCCCGTCCTTGACACCAAGCGTCATCCTCACATCGCTTCCCGAATGCCTGACCGGTGCAGGCTTGCGATCAAAGGAGAAATAAGGGGTGACATAGGGTTTGCCCCAACCAAAATCGAAAACGGCGTTCCACAATCGCTCAAATTCCCTTGAATACACAATGCCGCCATCGGTTATGGAGAAATACCCGAACGCGCACATGTATGTCACAAGTGTGTTGAACTCGCGCATTCTCCGCTCCGCATTCCCGAGGCGGGCGTAGGCGATGACACGTGGCACAAGCCCGGCTTGGATGCCGAGCGTATCCGCCTTGATGTAGCTTTCCGGATAGCGCTCATGGTACTCTCCTCCTTTTGCGCCGCGCTCCTGGGTGATCGCCACGGCCCCAAAGCTGACAACCGGAACGACCATGCAATCTGTCGTATGAATCTCTACGTACGGAACGCCGTAGATGCAGGCGCCGTTTAGGTAGCACAACGTGGCGGCACGCTTGACCAGCTCGCGCTGGGCAAGCAGATCGGATACGCTCATCTGCACGCTGCCGTCTGGCTTGAGATATGCATTACCGGGATTGATGACGTAATTGTAGTCGCGGTGGCAGCCGAAACAGTCGAAATAAATGCCCTTGAATCCGTCTTTCAGCGCAGAATGGGCGTCGTACATCAATTTGTCAATGCGGCTCGGCGATATTTTGCAGTCGTACTCCCCGAAATGATTGTCCTGAGGCCAGTTCCATTGGCTCCATTCAGATTTGTACATTTCATATTCAGGCCAGTAGCATGAAGTTATAAGGGGATTGAAATAACAGCAAAGCGCTTTTGACTGATGTATCTTGAGAACGCCGAACGTGCGGTTGCGGCTGACAAACGCGGAAGCCGGGCTTTTTGCGCACTCTTCAAACCATGCGCTGTTGCGATCGACATATTCCTGCAGCTTCCTCCGATAGGCATCGACGTTTCTTGGCTCTTCAGTCCCCAGCACCCACTTCAGGAACGACCGGTCGTCGCCAGGATAGGTGTTTATGGCCGTCGTCAAAGTATCCATCTGGAACGCCGACTCTCCGTTGCAGCCTATCTGCGTCGCGTTCGACGGACAGCTGTATCCGGTCCACAATGGCACCGCCATGTTCTGGAAGCCCCAGTTCCTTGGTTTTACAGGCGTCGGCTGAAACCCCATCCTGAAACGCACAGGCCCATCCCATACCGTAGCCCTGTTTACAATCGCAATGCTCAGCGTAGCCGCCCCCGAAGATCTGACGATACGCTGCATTGGCACGGACGGATCCAACGAATATCCGCTGCTCATGTTTTCCATGAGCCAAGCCAATCCCACAGCTCCGTCGCCGATCCAGAGATACGGCTGGAAATTGACGTTGAAATGGATCTTTTCCCATTTTGACGCAATAAGGTCGCTGTTCCAGACCTCCCCCTTGCCTGCAGGAACGGAAAGATCGATCATTGGCCCGCTTCGAGCGATATCGCCACGGCCGCAGGCGTTGTATATCTTCACGAACTCATCCTTGACAGGGATATCGAGCCGGAGGTTCTCGATCTTCACGGGGTGGTCGGGCGCAAATTCAAACGCAACCAGGCAGAAACCGTCGTAATCGTAGTCCTGCCTCACAGTCAGTTTCATGTCGTCAAGAACCGCAGAGACTTCGCGAACGACATGGTCCGGGTCGGATGCTACGATGCGAGTCGACACCGTACTGAATCTCCGTCCGTTCATGACAAGATCGACAGGCGCAGCAAGGATATTCTCCCCGTCAGTGACAACCCCGCTCCACAAAATGCCGCCGTACGCATAACCTGTCTGCAGAAATTCGATCTTTCTGCCGTCTTCACATATCGGCTTAAAAGGCGGCACGATCACACGATCCTTTCCAAGCGCATTGCCCTGCCATGGAAATTTCCTGACCTCAAACGTACGCTCGTCCGTGAACTCCAGTCCATCCACATCCACGGCCGTGAATTTGGCCACATAGTCTCCGACGGGCAGGTCTCCAAGATGCGTATCGATCCTCCCGTCTTTCAGAAAAGGCGAGCCCTTGAATTTCCGATCAAGAAAGACCCTTCCCTCCGGACCCGACACGCTCACTTGTCCCCGGACAAGCCTATCCGTCTTGTTCACATGATATTGGGCCACAAACCGGTTTCCGGCCGATGGATAAAAGGCTGCGTTCAGCGTAGGGCTGCCAGAATCATCCTTCCAGCCAATGCCGCGATTGTGTTCCCAAGGCAACCGGCGGCGATAGCAGACTTCTGCGCCAGCGAGAGCCTCCAATTGGAGGATGTTCACCGAACCAGGCCACACAGACCATTCCGTATGCGTAAAATCACGCACTTTCCCCGCCTCCACCGTTTCGCCGTCAAAGCTCTTCACATGGTGAACGATTACATCTTTCGACTTTTCGGCGTCAGCGTTCAACTTGGCGAATCCAACGCCGCGCTTAAGGTCGGAACGCGAGGTCAGTCTCACCGCCTTTCCCGAAACATTGTCGAACCGGAGGGAAATCATGTATGTGTTGGACGCCTTCCAGCATTCGAGATAATCAAAGTTGACGAGACCGGATACAGGCATGGACGAGTCGGCGACAAGCGTCCCGAGTTCACCCGGCGCATTGGGCAGATGCCAGAATCCGCTTTCCTGTTCGCTCGAATAATCGACTCTCATCTGCAATCCCCACAGATCGCCGTCCTCAATGCCGGAGACACCGAACACCTTGTACGGAACGAACATTTCAGTTTCAGCGCACAGAACGCCATAATCGGCAATGCCTTTCAGATGGCGCACCCTGGCAACCGCCCCCAAAGGCAGCCGAGCCTCGCCATCCTTGATCCGAACGGTGAAATCAACAGGGATTTCAGTGCCTGGAGCCTGCAAAGTAAACGTTACCCGGTCGGTATCGGTGAGCTTTTGCGGACGCACAGGCAAAGAGGTCCTGGCCGCGAAATAGAAACCTCCCTTGGTGTAACCCACATAAAACGTCCCGTATCTCAGCATCATCAGTTTTGTGCTGGAAGAGACAGGTCCGTACTGTACCGACGAATGCTGCGATTCTTTCCGCGAAATCGTGCCGTCAATCACAGGAGATGCCGACATCGCCCCCATACGCAGATACGTGGCGTCCGAAAGTCGCGCAGCCGACACGGGCGCAATCGCGGACAATGCATAGAGGCAGCACAGACGCACACGCATGACACTTGTCTTATCCATGGATTTCCATCCCCCTTTCATTCCAGCGGAGCGCAGTTTACATGCATCTTGAAGAGACGCGGGCGGTGCAGTTCCACCCGCCGCCTGAAATCGTCGAAATTCCTTTTGGACACAGGAGACCAGTATATCTCCGCCGTAGCCAATGCGCGCGGCCACATCTTCCACTGGAGTTCCGCTTCGCAAGCCGTTGTCTCAGTCCAATTGCAACATTGCCCACCTAGGACCAGATGAACCCTGTCTTCCGGAATTTTCGCCAACGGATTGTAGGAATACGCCTTTTTGAGCGACAGGGACGGTCCATACCATTGAGGACCATTGTAGTAGAACGGGTCTCCATCGCGCAACTCCTGCTCTCCGATGAAGTAGCTGTACGACCACGGTGCAAGCACACACTGATGCCCCTTTAGCGCCGCGACTGCGCCGCCATGCCTTCCATCCTGCCATTCCATCACAATTCCATCCGCCGGAATATCTCCGTCAAAAGCCATCTCATCCCAACCGACGATCCTGCGTCCCCTAGCCGCCAGACGCGAGGCGACATGCGACACGGTCCACGCCTGAAGCGCCTTCTCGTCAGCAAGACCCTTCTCCTTCATGAACGCTTGGCATTTTTCGCAATTCTTCCACCCAGCCTTGTCGACCTCGTCACATCCGATATGAACGACCTCTCCGGGAAAAAGCTCCACCACCGAATCAAACACATCATCAAGAAAGGCGCGCGTCTGCGGATTGCCGATGCACAGCACATCGTTAATGGCGCCGCCGCAACCGAGCTCGGGGCGCCCCTTCAAAAGTGCTGCGCAATGCCCCGGTACGTCTATCTCAGGCACAATCCGGACATTTCGTTCGGCGGCGTATGCAACGACTTCGCGGATGTCACGCTCGGTGTAGCAGAACGGACCATAATCGCAATCCTCCACCGAATCGCGGATGTCGCACTGATTTCGGCTTGCGGGACGTGTCGAGCAGAGTCTACCGACGTCAGGATGTTTTCCGACAGGGAAACGCCACCCCTGATTGTCGGTAAGATGCCAATGAAAAATGTTGAACTTGTATGATGCAGCCACGTCTATGAGACGCTTCACCGCGCCTTTCCCGAAAAAATGGCGGGACTCGTCCAGCATGACACCTCTCCATGCGAAACGGGGATAGTCACGGATATGCAGACAAGGGAACGTGAGAGTATCGTCATCCTCAATGCGTACGAGCTGCTTGAGTGTCTGTATAGCATAGAAACGGCCGGCGGGAGTCGAACTGTGGATTTCGATTCCATCACCAGTGACGCGAAGCGAATATCCCTCTGGATGCAGTGACGCATCCTCCCTGCATACGGCGATCCGATCAGAAACATCTTGCCCCCATACGGTCAGCACCCCGGCGCTCTCTTCCATCTCCACCGGAGCGGGGATGATTGCCGCCACCGGACGCGGTTTGTCGGATATGTTCGGCATGCCGGGGATTGCGGACACTGCGGCTGCGATCGCCTGCTCTGCACTTCCCCCAGAGCTTTCCCGGTTGGCCGCATAGGCAGCCACTATAAGATCCTGTTGACTGCGCAATGCGGTGGCATCCTCCTCAAATCCATATCGCACGGCGAACTTGCGCATCCTGGCGACAAAACGGTAGCGACAGGCAAGCGAAGCGGGATCGGCATCCGCATGCGCATCCAAGCCCGCCTTCAGTGCGACATCCTTTATCTTGGAGTAGCGCTCGTAGACTTTCTTGTGCTCATTCTTCCGATAGTGCACGTTCATCTCTTCCGCACACCGTTCAGCATCCGACAGACCCGCCACACCCGTCACACAGGCAAACAGCATTTTCGCAATCATAAGCATCACTCCCCCCTGTCTACGAACGGAACCCCCTACCGACAAGATGCTGAAGATTCACAGGGAGCTTGTTAAACACCTCAACTCTGTCACCGGACTTCCCGAGCGTCTTTTCGACAAGGATGTAGTCGAGCCCCGGAATGACAATATCGTTCCAATCCCTGGAATATCCGCGCACCGCGACATCAAGCATCGTGACAATGCGATTCCCGAGTGGCTCATGCGAATTCAGCGTTATCGCCCCGTAGAATTCCTGACATTCGGTGTATCCGGAATTATGCGTACCAGTGTACGGCTTCAGGTTGACCATGTCTATCTTCTTGCCGTAGCGTCTGGAGACTTCATCCGAGCGTGCGGCGAAATAGTCCACGAGAGCCTGCTCCTGCAATTTCGCAGGAAGACTGTTCCGCGCGACATGGATATAGGCGTCCAACCCTATTCTATATGCGTTCTCCACGAAATCGAACCAATACCGCTGCTCTTCGGAAACCTTGGACGGACTATCGACGCATACGACACTGCATCGCTCGCAGGATGAAAGGCCATCGCGTTTCGGCCCGACCCCGAGCATCACCACATCCCCTTCTTCTATCCTGCGGTTCATGGCCCGCCCCACAATCGCCCTGTTCGATTCGCCTGCACATACCATGACATTGAAACCATGCGTCTCAACCCCAAGCTCATGCGCGATGGCATACCCCCATTGGGCAAGCTGGGTCTCGTACATTCCCGGACGCATCACGGAGAGCATGCCCTCTATCATGACATCGCATATGCGGGAAGCCTCAGAAACCAGACGCATTTCATTTTCACTCTTCTCGTACTTCACCCTGAAGAGAATCTCTCGCGCATCTATCACGTTCTCCTCGCCGTTGAACATCCGCCTTAGGCTCTGGAATATGCGTGTTGGAACCACCTCCGTAGGCGTAAGAAGGCCAATGTTCTCCGGCTTCCGTCCGCAAGCCTCCTCGAAGACCTCCTCAAGCGTGACAGCTTCGACCGGATAGTCTTCATCTGCAAGCTTTAGCATCTCGACCTTGCGCACCTTGCATCCGCTGCGCGGCGCGAGAAGTTCCGCGCAATATCCTCCCTCCAGCCCTGCCAGAAGGAAGAAACCATTGCGTCCGACAACGCCCGCAACCGGCTCGACATGTATGTTTGTGTTTCCGCCAAAGTACGGCACGTCACCGCAATAGTGCTCGTCAGAATAGACGAACCCAAGGTCTAGCCCTGACGCCTCCAACGCATCCCATGTATTCCGCCACCGCGCCCTGAACTCGTCTGGACCTATGCGAAATTCCCTGTCAAACGACGGGGCTCCGGACAGGACATCTGAAATGATGTCCGCGTCCTTCTTCCAATTGATAGAATCAAACATGTCCATTCTCCTGTCGTCTACAGTTCGACACCGGCGATCAACTCCTTGTACGGAGAGAAGTCAAACTTGGGGCGAGGATTAAACCTGCGATAGACCTCGATGAACCGTCCGTCTGGCAGTCGGCGTTCCCTGCGCTGCTCAACAAGAGATGCTATGATCGCCGCCTGTGACGGATAGCGGCGGATACCGGCCATTACTGCGTCTTCGTCCTCGGCGCCGGCGACCGCCACCACATTTCCACGAAGCCGCACGTCTCGTCCAGCGACCAAGGCGTCCTCCGGATCCATCTCCGCCCACACCGAATACTGTGCGACGCTTCTGATCGGATACGGCACGGCCCAATCTACGGAATGGACGTCTCCCGCCTGCGGTGCATCGTACGACGCCATCAAAAACGCCGCAAGATGGTCGATATGCTCATGATAATGATTCGGTGCCAGTATACGCGTTATGCGTCGTCTGCGCAGCTCCGAAACCGTTGTACGGAAATGTCCGTCACGCGCCGGATCCAGCACGCGCCCCACATGCTGGATCGCACTGAAATCCGGATACGACAGAAAAAGCACATTCTTCTCGGGAACACCGAAGGTGCGGTAGCAGTCGAGCGTCTCACGTCGACGCCGTTCAACGATTCCTTCCTTTTCCGAAAACGTGGAATATCCGCATGCCCCGTCACAGACTATGATCACATGCATCTCGGCGTCGGCCTCCATCGCTGCACGCATCGCATAGCCGGCCCCTATTATCGCATCATCGTCGTGCGGCGAATACACGCATATGCGTTCGTCAGCATCCTGCCAGCCGGGGAAGAGAATCTCCATCCCACCGGACCTTTTGTAGTCTATATCGAAAAAGGTTGTGCCCATATTAGTCCTCCATGCGCAACAATATATCATATTACGTATTTATAACATTCTTGAATGCGAAATTATCGAGCATCCATTTCTATTTCGCAAAACGCTTGTTTTCGATTGTTTGCATCTGCTATAATCGTGCGCATATGGAGAAAAACCAACCCACCGCCGCACAGACAGTGCTGTTCTTCCATTCGCATCAGCGAGATAGAGGCCCCGCAGAAGAGAAACTGCGGGGCATATACCGTTTTGCACGCGCATGCAACTGGAAGATCACGGTTCTAGAGGAGCCCAGAAGCCCTGCGGAGGTGCGTAGCCAGATCAAGGCATGGAACCCTGTCGGATGCATTGTGGACATGAACGAATCCAGCCGATATTTCACATCGGCATCCTTATGCTCGATTCCCACCGCATTTCTCGATTTTGACGACAGGCAGTCCAATGGAAAGACCTTCAGGGTAAATCACAATCCCGACGCGATCGGCACACTTGCCGCAAAACACTTGTCTTCGCTTGGGGTGAAGGACTTCGCCTTTGTCGGATATACCCATGAATGGAGCTGGTCCGAAGCCCGCATGAGATATTTCCGGAAGCATCTCGGCAAAACCGCAAGAAGTTTCACCTCATTTGAATTTCCCGCCGGAACTGTTGTTCCCGCCGGAACGAGGAAACGTTTCATCAAATGGCTTTCAAGCCTTCCTGTACCATGCGGCATGTTGCTCGCCGACGATGGTCTTGGGGGTGTAGTATATCCCGCATGCGCCATGCTCGACATAAAAATCCCCGATGACGTAGCCATTCTTGGCGTGGACGACAACGAGCGCTTCTGCACAAACCTGAATCCGCCGCTGTCGTCAATCTTGCTCGACTTCAGACAGGCAGGATGGATGGTTGCGGAACTGCTGCATCGCGCCATCCACAATCCTACGCTAAGCCCGTTTGTGATGACGTACAATCCTCTTGGCATCGCACCGCGCAAATCTACTGCACTAAAGATATCCAGAGACAACCCTATCGCCCAAAAGGCCCGAAAGCTGATATCGGAACTGGCGACATCCGGAGCCAACGTTGATGCCATAGCCAGACATTTCACATGTTCACGTAGACTGTTGGAGATGAGATTTCGCGAAGCGACCGGCGTATCGCTTTTGGACGCGATACGCAACGTACGTCTCGAACAGGCATGCCGGTTGCTGCGCGACAGCAATCAGGCAATTGGGACAATTGCGTTACAATGCGGCTACGCCTCAGAATCAGCTCTCAAAACCAATTTCAAGAAACGCCTTGGCATGACAATGTCCCGGTGGAGAAAAAGTCAAAGCCTATCTCAACGGCAGGCGACTTGAAAAATGCCAATCCCTTCCCGATTCGCACGGTGAAAGGCGATGTCTGAAACCTGATCGAGCGCTTCCTCACGAAGCGCTCCAACCGCACAGCAACCACTACGGAGACGGCAACGCGCTCAACATCCGCTCACGCCTTGCGCGGAGGAACCTTGAAGTCCTCAGGCTTGAAGTAGTGAGTCTTGCGCGTGTCGGCGGCTGTGTTAGCCGCAAGGACCGCGACGGCCGACTCGTAGGCCAGCTCAGCCGGGCAGTTGAGCTTTTCGCCATGGCGGCACGCAGCAAGGAAGTTCTCAAGGTGCGGCATGTGTGCGGGCTTGTTCATCTCCACCGCAAGCGGATTGCCCGTAGCCTGCGCGGAGATGCGCGTGTCGACAGCGATGTCCTTCGTGACCTCTTTCTTGATCTTGTCGCCTTCGGTCGGAAGGATCCAGCCCTTGTCAATGAAGGTCTGCCATTCGGCATCCGAAAAGCCGCCCTTGCGGAGCTCCCGCTGGACGGTGTTGCCGCGCGCCGAAATCTCCGCGATCGTCAGGGCGGCGTTAGTACCCATGAACTGCTCGTAGAAGCCTCCGCGGGCATTGGACGAAATCACCTGGTACACGGCCTCGTTCTTCGTGCCATCCGGCATCGTGAACTCGTAGATGCAATACACGCGATCATACGTCTGGCGGCGCGGGGTGAACGCGTCAAGCCCGCCGATGGCCGTCACGCTGGACGGCGGAACGCCCCACGCCCAGAAGAACAGGTCGATCTGATGTGAGCCAAGGTCGACCATGGATCCGCCGCCGTACTTGTGGAACCAGCGCCAGTTTAGATACTGCTCGGCGTTTGTGTAGCCATACTTCGTGAGAATCTCCTGCTTCGGAGGACGCTTCACCGAGAAGAAAGGGGCGAGCGTGCGATTCCACTGCGCATAGGCGGTGGTCACGCGTCCTAGCATGTTCGGGACGATGTGCTCGAAACAGTGGCGGTAGCGGGGATTTGAACGGCGCTGGTGCCCGATCTGGAGAAGCATGCCTGTCTCCTGCTGGACGCGGCACATCTCCGCCGCCTCCTCAAGCTTGTTGCTCATCTCCTTCTCGCAGTAGACGTGCTTGCCCTTGCGCAGACAGTAGCACGTATGCTCGCAGTGCATCCAGTCCGGAGTGGCGATGATCACCGCGTCGATGTTCTTGTCCTCCTTGTCGAGCATGTCGCGGTAGTCTTCATAGGTCTTGACATCCATCCCGTAGCCGCGGAAGAACGCCCGAGCCTGCTGGCACTGGAAACGCCAGATGTCGCAGACGGCGCGCACGCGAACGCCGGGTATGCGGGCAAGAGATGCGGAAAGCACGCGCCCCTCCGCGCCCCAGCCGATCATCGCGACGTTGATGGTTGCATCGTCAGGCCCGATCGGACGCTTATCCTCCGGCAGCTTGTTCTTGTCGTCTCCGAGAATGCTGAAGCTCGGCAGGAAGCCCGCCGCGACCGTCGCACCTTTGATGAAGTCTCTTCGATTGGCTTTCATTTCCATAGATAAAACCTTTTGACCGCCAATTATACCATACCCCCCATCCTTATACAATCCTTGAAGTCGACACAGATTTCACAGCGACACAGATTTCGCCCAGCCAATTGCATTGGAGACCTCATTGCTTCCGCCGCAGTTGCGTCCGCCGAAAATCACAAGCACCCGTCACTTCCGCCCCGGAATCTCCCGATATCCTTCCGGCACCCGATACCACACCGACGCATTACGGTTGTTCGCCGCGCGAGTGCGAACGGTGACACGGGAAACACCCACACCATCACTATCAAAAAAGATTAAGCCCGCTGGTAATACCGTCAAACATCTCAACTTCATACACTTTTCAAAACAATAATCAACAGCATCCCATATATGAAAATGTGGATAACAGTCCAACACTCTCATTTTATTTGATTGGATGTTTTGTACCCTCCCCATCACCCCTATAAATCATATTGCCTCGCATATAACAACGACATGACGGATATCCATCATTCAAAACACCTGACTTGTACAATTCTTGACGTTTTCTGGAAAACGACGAAGCGAACCACATCTCTGTTGTAGAATGGCCGCCTGTGATTCCATTGCACGGGACATATACATCCCGGTGACTTTCGACCTTCCCCATTTCATCTCCTCTGCTGTAAAGCATCCATTCCTTTTTCTGCGAACTATATGAAAAAACATTACCATAGGCATCTTTCTTTTCTTCAGCATTTACGTCTTCAAGTAAATCCAACGAATCTGGCGTGCCATCACTCTTCCTTAAATATTCTTCGATGGCGGCCCCAACGATGAGCATCCGACGAAATGTTTCACGAGACCGCCATGAGTTCCACAATGATTCAGTCCACACCTCATTACACTCCGTAATAGGGGGGAGTATCTTACGGATGTCCATTGGCCTGAGTTTTACGGTTACACTGCGTCGATCGTTAATAAGCCTTGCCAGCATATATTCAAGTTTCGGCCTAAAGCGTCGTATATTAAAAGTTCCTAACACATCGGAATGTTTTTCGTAAACCTGAATCAAGGAACAAAAGGCAGTTCCGTAACTATTGAACATTTTTCTGTTTCCCGCCAAACCTACAGCCTCCGCCATAACCAAATGTACATACAACCAATTATAGTCATTCAAAGCGACTTGATTCATTGCCGTGGAACTTAACCCCCGTATCGGCTCAATTACAAACATTGAAATATCGTTTCTTCCATTTTGTTCAAACCAGTTTCCTTTTCCAAATGGATGCCCATTGGTCAACGCAACCTCCAAACCACAAAATTCAAAACATGGCATTCTTTCAATAATGCCACTTTGAGCAAACACATTGAAGCTTGCCATGTTCAGCATAACAAACAAGCAAACGATTATTCTCAATTTAATCATTCTATTATTCCTCATATTCCACAGCTATCAAGAAAATCAAAACAGTCAGTGACGCCATTTCCACCGAACGACCGAGACGGTAGCAAAACGGGAAAACGAAATCAAATGATTTTTAAATTTTACTGCGGATCGGACCGGCGGCGGGAGAACAGCGGCAGCATCCTTCCGACTAATATCAGCATGGTGTAAAGTTCCAGACGTCCCGCCAGCATCGCGAAGCAGTAGCACCACTTGACTGCGGCGGGAAGATCCGCGTAATTCGACGTGGGGCCGAGTTCGCCGAACGCCGGGCCGACGTTCCCGACCATGCTCAGGGCCGCGGTGAAGGCTTCGACGATCCCGAGCCCTCCGAACGCCCCGGCCATGGCGGTGAAAAACACCACGACAAGATAGGTGAAGAGGAACGCCGCCACCGTCGGGACGACACCTTCCCGTCCCGACAGACCGTTTATCCGCATCGTGAAGATTTCATGCGGATGAAGAAGCCGTTTGAACTCGTTGCATAACTGTTTGCCCAGAACCATCCAACGGATGACCTTCATGCCCCCGCCGGTCGAACCGGAACACCCTCCGATGAAGAAGAGAGCCAGCAGAACGGCCTGCGCGGCCGGCGCCCACTGCACGTAGTCCTTCGTCATGAATCCGGTGGTGGAGAGCAGCGAAGCCACCTGGAATGCGGAATGGCGCAATGCCTCTGCGAATGCTTCGGACTGCGGCAACACGAGAACCGTGACGGATGTGACAGCGATCGTGACGATGCACAGGTAGGCACGAAACTCTGAATCACGGAAGATTTCCCTGAGCTTTCCGGTGAACGCATGGAAGTAGAGAGAGAAATTGACTGCCGCGAGAAGCATGAACGCGATGCATATCCATTCGGCCGCCGCATTCCCGAACGAGCCGATACTGGCGTTGCGGGTGGAAAACCCGCCCGTTCCGAGAGTCGAGAACGAATGGCATACGGCATCGAACCAGTCCAGTCCCGAAAACCTGAGAAGGACGGTCTGGACAAGCGTCATGCCGAAATATATGAACCAAAGGACCTTCGCGGTCGTAGACATCCTCGACGTGATCTTGCCCTTGTTCGGTCCCGTCGTCTCGGCCTTGAAGAGTTTGAACCCGCCAATGCCCAGAAGCGGCATCAGCGCCACCACAAGCGCGATCACACCCATGCCGCCGAGCCAGTGCGTCATGCATCGCCAGAGGTTCACGCTCTTCGGAAGCGCCTCCACGTTCGCTATGACCGAAGCCCCCGTGGTGGTGAAGCCGCTGACGCTTTCGAACACGGCCTCGGTGACTCCCGGAAAACTTCCGCAAAGGCAGAACGGGACCGATCCGAAAAGACATATAGCCACCCATACCGCACCGACGAGCGTAAACGCGTCCAAAACGCCCAACTGCCGCTTTTCCGCGTGCCGGTACATCCAGAACGCGAACGCCACGACCCAGCTTACCGACATAGGCACTACGAACGCGATCGTCGCCCGCTGTTCGCCGTACGCCAACGCCACCGCAAACGGCGCGAAAAGAGCCGTGCCGACAATCGCAAGCACGTACCCGATCATTCTGGACATGGAAATGTACATCAGATCTCCATTGCCGATTATCCGCGGCCGGCAAACTTCCCGATCGCCCACACGTCCCCCGAGTGAACAACTATGACCACGCTGTCGCCTTCGGAAAAGAGAGTGTCCGCCGATGGAATCGCATAGGACGCACCGTCACCCTGCCGGACCAGCAGCACGAGAAACTCTCCTGGAACCGCAATGTTCTTCAGAGTCTTGCCGGCGACCTTGCCGTCCGCCGAAATGCTGCACTCCACGATCTCGAACTCGCGGTTGCAGACCGAGTGAACCGACTTGACGTTGCGTCCGCGGAGACGGCTCATGATGCAGTCGACGACGGTATCCTGCAGCGGAACCGTGACGTCGATGCCGAGCTTGCGGGAAATGTCGTCGAAATCGGAGTCGGAAGTCAGCGCGATTGTCTTGCGCACGCCTCTGGATTTGAGATAGGCCGCCGTGATCAGGTTTCTGTCGTGATTCGCCGAAGCGGCCACCATCAGATCGCAGGAATGGAGAGCCTCCTCGGCGATCAGGTTTTCGTCCGTGATATCTCCGCACAGAACATGCACATCGCCGAAACGCTCGGCTGCCACGCGGCATAGTTCCCTGTTTCCGTCCACCATTACGATGTCGCTGCTTTTCTTGCGTTCTCCCCTGAACATCGACAGGAACGTGTTGTATCGGGCAACAGACTTCATCTGGCGGTCAACCACAAGCGACCCAATCCTTCCCGCCCCGAAAACCGCAATGTTTTTCAGCGGAGCGTCGTCGGCCTCATCCACGAACTTCTGGAGTTCCGCCATGTCATCGGCGGAAACCACCACTCCGATCCGGTCCCCCTCCGAAAGCACCGTGTCTCCGCTTGGAAGCTTCTTTTCCCGGGAGGTTTCGACATACGCCACCAAATGATTCCACGTTGGAAACGCAGAAATTTCACGGAGGGATTTCCCAGCAAGCGGACTTGCCCTGCCAACAGTCAACGACACAATGCCGTAACCGTCGCCGATCTCAATCACATTCCCGACAGCACCATGAGACATGGCCCTGCAGATCGCGTCGGCCGCCTCGACGTCGGGATGGAGCATGTGGTCTATGCCAAAGAGCGGCCTGCCATTGTTTCCGCTCGCCGGATCCGCTTTCTTCGCCGTGACGCTCATGTAGTACGCGTAATTCCGGACCCTGGCAATCTTGAGGACATGCGGATAGGCGGAATCGACAAGCGAACACGTTATCATGTTAAGCTCGTCATCCTCCGTGAGCGCGATCATCACATCCATGGAATCGATACCTGCGTCTTGCAGAACCGCCAGACTGTTCCCGTCCGCCTCGATGACCGTGCAGTCGAGCTGATCCCGTGCATGACGCACGCGTTCCCCGTCGTTATCGACGAGGGTTACGTTATTATCCTCGGCAATCAGGGTTTTCGCGAGCTGCACACCCGTAAACCCTGCACCTATTATGATCGCTTTCATCCCGCACAATATACCACATACCGCGATTCCGCACAACCGCCACCGGTCAGACCTCTTCCCAGGATACGGAAATACCACACAGTCTGGCCGAACTTCAGTTCAGCCAGACAGAGGGCGGATACATCCGTTCCGCAATAGAGAAGCGCAAACTGTCGATATTGCCGTTAAGAGATCTTGCCGAGCGCGATGAGCGCGAACACCATCGCGAAAATGGCGACCGTCTCGACGATGCCGAGCGCAGCGAGATAGTTTGTAAAGCCTTGGTTCGTCTCAGCCTGCGCATCGCATGCCGCCGCTCCGGCACGCCCCTGAAAGAGCGCGGAAAGACCGATTGCAAGACCGGCAAAGATGCCCGCGACGAGCACGGGGAGCCCTGCCCCGGCGGAAACGTTCCCGACCTTGCCGAGCATGACGAACATGAGAATCATCCCGTACAGCGTCTGCGTGATCGGCGCGCCTACGAACGAGAGAAGAAGGAATGGTGCCGGCTTGTTCGCCGCATAGCATTTCTTCCAGGCCCCGACCGCCGCCGAAGCCGCGAAACCCGTACCGAACGCGGAACCTGCCGCGCTCAAACCCAAACAGGCGATTGCGCCTGCGACAATCATGTATGCATCCATTTTTGTGTTCCTTGTAGTTGGTAGTTAATAGTTGATAGATAGCAGTTGCTGACCGGTGGAGGCTATTCGCTTGATTTAACGCTCCTTCTGAACGGATTGAACGCATAGCCGGCCCAGCTGACTCCCTTGTGATTTGAGAATTCGAGCGTATTCAACCGAACCGCGTGCACAAGTATGGAGAGCCCTGCCATCACGAGATTCAATGCATGTCCAAGCACGAGGATCGACACCATGGCCAACGTCATAAGAACCTTGGCCCACACCGCTTCCGCACCATCCAGAAGACCCACCGCCATTGAGTTGAAGTTCTCCGCCACCTTGACGGAGGCAAGTCCGACCGCAAAGAGGCGCACATAGCTTATGATGTCCCCCAGCGCACTCATGATGTTCAACGGCAGCATGCCGAGCTCCGCACCGCGGGTCTTGAGTTCGGACGGCTTCACCGAGAATCCGAATACCATCGCAAGTGAAGCTCCAAACACCCAGTACAACGCGGATGGAATGCCGGAGAATATCCCGACGATCGAGTTTGTGACAAAATACATGAACAGCAGAATTCCCGCCCAGCCGAACTCCGCTACGCACGTCGAATCGTTTATCCGGCAGACGGCGTTCCAGATACGGGCAAGTATAAGGTGCGACGCACCTATCGTGAAGCACAGGAGCATCATGTTCCCGTAGCTCGGGTCCGCCAGCCACTTCACCGTAGGCCAATCCGCACACCAAGGAATCTGAACGCCAAACCATGTATTGCTCAATAGTCCCCAAACAACCGTCGCCGACGAGAACACCGTCATCAGAACAAGCCAACTCTTCACCAGCGGCGAACGTTTCCCAGACGTCTTTCGCCAGGCGAACAGAGTCGCGGCAAGAAATATCGCGCCGTACGCACCATCGCCGACGAGCATCGCGAAGAAGAGCGAAAAATAGCACATGAACGGAACGGAGACATCTGCCTCGCCGTATGCCGGAGCAATGCCCAACCCTTCAAAAAGCGACTTCACAGGACGGAACATCTTAGGCGGACGTATGAGTGTAGGCGGCGTTTCGTCAACGTTAGGGTCGCGAAGCGCAAATCCCCATCCGTTTTTGCAGGCGGCGTCCCGCAGGATACCAGCGCTATCCTGCGCTATCCAGCCGCGGATGAGCGACACTTTCGCCGACGACGGAGCGTCGCCATCGCCACACAGAAGATTCGCGGACATTTCATCCTTCGCCGCCGCAAACGCAACCGCATCCCTGAGTTCAGGGAATGATTTCACTATTTCTGAGATGTCCGCACGGGCGATAGTGGAAGTGATGTCCGCCATCTCGCGCTCTGCATCGGCAAGTTTGCCCTTCGTAACGGACAGGCGTTCAGGCGGCAGAGGGATCTCCCGCGCACCGGGCCTCTCGCCCGGAGTCTCGTCGCCATACGCGAAATCATAGGAACCATCGTCCCGCAGAACCAGCTTCACGCCTGCCGACGCAAGCCTTCCGGCCAAAGCCGGATCAAAATCCCCAAAAGGCTCATACTTGCGAATCGCACCTTTGAGGGCGTCCGCCACACTCTTTAGTTCTTCTCGCCGCGCGTCCAACGCAAGGATGCGCTCAACCGTCAGCTTCTCGGAAGATGCCGCCCTTGCCTCCTTCGCAGCCTTGAGAGCAAGCCTTGAGGCTTTCTCCGCATCTTCAAGCTCGCAGCTTGCCGCCGCCGTGCATTTCCCACCGTCAACGGTGATATCCAGATGCACCGCGCCAAGATCGCGCAACGACTTGAGCGTAGGCTCAACCTCGCTCGCTGCGCAGAGCAGAAGAAGACGCTTCATCGGAACTATCATGCAGCGTCCTCCCCGCCGTCTGTCTGCGCCTCCGGCACGCGGCTCTTCGCTATCTTGCCGCGCGTGACGGCGGCGGTCTGTTCATCACCGATGGCGATCTTTATGACCCTGATGTTTTCTTTGCAGTCCGGTATCTTCACCTTCTCGAAGAGATTCACGCGCTGGGACGTCGTAGCAAGCTCCGCCGTTATGAGATCGCGCTGCCTCATTAGGACGGTCCGTTCGCACCTGAGCGCCAATATGCTCGTGACGGCCTTAACCGCATCGTCAATCCAAGCCGGCGTAGACCACGCATCTATGTCCTTCACCTCGGTTTCGACGGACTCGAATACGGGGATCGTAACGCCTGCGACATTGGCTGTGGCGGTGTTTATGGACTTCACCTTCACAAGCCCCGAAAGCAACTCCTCGCCGCCGACGGCGAAAAGCCCGACCCATGAACCAAGCTTGGCTCGGGCCCGTTCCTCCTGTCCGGACACATCCTCAGCCTTCTGCACAATGCCGGCAATCTCCGCCTGAAGCTGCTGCTTCTTCAGCTGCAGCATCGGCAGAAAACGCTGAAATCGTTTCAAGGCGTCTGTCTGTGCCTTAAGTTCGGTCTTTGTCAGTTTTATTTTTGCCATAGCCATGTACGCCAAAGCATCAATATCAATGCGGGGAATTATACCAAAATGCATCTCCATTCGCTATGCGATTCAAGATTTTCCCTGTATTGCCGAATGTGAATTGGTAATAAATCAAGGCGATTCGGTAAAATAATCCGGTGGTGGACAGAAAAAAGCCCCTTGCAAGGTCGTTGCAGGGGG
>JAZOAC010000046.1:0-2440 GCA_045595285.1 Kiritimatiellia bacterium
CGCACCCTTCGGGTTCGGCTTCGCCGAATCTGCCCTCCGCTTCGCTTCGGCGCATTTCCCGGCATTTTCCGCAGATTCGCAGGCACTCAATACGGCGCACCTGGAAAACCGACTATTCCAGTTGCCGAAAGGTGAAAATCAGTGCCTCAGCCTTTATTTATCGGGGGCAAACGCATTTTGTCATTCGAAAAATGGGTAAACTCCAGTCATACACAGTCATCTATAGAAGCCGTTCATGAAACATCAGGCAGGAACTACGTCACCACCCAGCCGCCGGAAGATGAACGCCGCAGATTACGGATTGTCACGTTTTCGTAATCCCTGACGAGAAACGCTATCCCCTCTCCGCGCACTTCCTCAAGCCGCCCGGCTTTATACTATCTCCCTGCATATTTACAGGAGTCTTCCCTCAAAGACCTAATCAAGCAAAACGCTTTTAATCTCCTCCACAATCGACCTCGCATTACCCAACCCATACCGCTCGCCGACCAAGACCAGATCATCATCCCGTATCTTTGAAAACCTGCCGTTGACCGAAAGCGCGTGCCTGTTCATCCAACCATCAAAAGCGTCACTCCCCGCCTTGCCTTGCCGTCCCGTCAAATCGTATGCCGGAGCCAATTTCCATCGGCCGCCTTGCGTCATCATAAACGAAAAATTCTTCGCATGGTCATCGCATTCCCCCGCCAATACGTTGAAAACCATTCTGCGGAACATTTGGCCTATCGAATCATATCCCATTTCGAGCGCGACAATCGTATCAAAAAGCCCTTCATAGGTACAAAGCGAGACGGGAGTTCTCCCGGGCGGCAAATGTCGCAATGCGCAATATGTCTGCACAAGATGCCGCGCATCTCCGGTTCTGTCGAAACGCCGGGTCATGAAGTGCTTCACGCCGTCCAATTCATACAAACGGCATTCGCTCATTTCGATTCCGCACGCCACAGCCTTTCGGTAGACGGAATACTCGGATTCACCCTGACCGGGCAGTTCCTTTGGGGTAAACTTTATGATCCAGTGTTCAAAGCCTTCTTTGAGGTTTTCCTGTCCGGCGCTGAACACATTATTTCCCCGATTCCAAGCGACAATCGCCTTAGCCTGCGCTCCGCCGGCGGAAGTTCCTACGCGGATTATTTCCCGCAACGCATCCGGCCCGTCGAGCCGCGAAAGATCCGCATTCAACGCCAGCCGTGCCTCTTCGACCAAAGCCCTCATGTCCAACACGGTCGGCACATTCATATCCGGCCCGAACTCAGGCTCGTAAACCAAAGCCCCCATGCCACGCGCCCCTACATACGCCAAGCGGTCGAGAGGCGTAACATCCTCAATCGCAAATCCGTTCCGGCGCATCCACTCCGCAACAAGACGGTTTCCGAACGAATCAGGAAGGGAATCCGCAAAAACACCGGGCAAACCCCAGAAAGAATTCCGGGGCAGCTCGAATTCAGACGAGTTGTACACCCTGTTGGACAAAGGCATCGCAAACGGAGCTATCTCGACACCATGCTTCACAAACTCTGGAAAATACTGGAAACGTGAATACCCGTCATCCCCGAAAAGAAGCGCTCCGACACGACTCCCCCAAAGATAGACAGTTATCGCCTTGGTTGGAATGATGATGTTCACGAAGTACTCCTGCTTGCCCGTTTACGTGTTCTGCATTCGCGACTCTTCAGTCTCTCCACAAATTCAATGGGACTGATTTCGCCACTCGTTTCTACGAACGAACGGATCCATGAATCCTTGCGCAATATCCGGCACACCAACACGAATGTACCCAACGTCACACCAGATCCCGACTCAAGATGCTTTACGGCATTGAGAGACACCCCGCTGCGCTCCGCCAACACCTCCTGCGTAATATTCTGGCGAAGCCGTTCATTCTTGACGGCGTCGCCTATTCTCACAAGAATCTCATCTTTATTGCCAACAATCATTCAAAAGTCCTTTTTAAGACCATAAAACACCATATTCGGATTTTACAATCCTTTTCAAGGCTATTAATTATACCACATAATCCTCAAACGAAACCATATTCCCCACCATTATTGTACCCCCTGGCATCTCCAACGCTGTTTTCTCGTTGCCTTGGCATTCGCCAGCTTTTCAACGCACCAATTTGGCGTTTGATGGCAATGTGCAGAATTCGGGCGGGGCGACCACCGCAATCTCCGCATTGGGGAAGCGGAAGGCTGATTCAGCGACTGTTCCGAAAAGCATAACCGACTCGGCATTTTCCAGAGCTTCCGCACATCCGGGTGCTATCTTTATGCGATAGCCATCATCTAAATAAGGGAGCGTTGCACGGAGCGGCCATGTATCATCGCGGAACACAAACGGCATGCTTTTTCCCTTCTTGACGACAAATCCGTTTTGAACAGCTGGAACATCCGTTTTCGGCATGAGCGACAATAACAAGATTGTTGAAATAACAGGAAAC